>JAEURV010000233.1 GCA_016788465.1 Nitrospira sp.
TACAGCGTCTTGGCCTCCTGGTCATCGGTGAACCGCTGTACCACATCAGCCATCGCGCGTGAATAGGCAACATCCAACTCCGTACGATCAGCCGGCGGTTCGGCTGTGTATCGTGTCGCAAGCGCTCGGATTAGGGCTTGCTCTCGATCGCTCACCTTTGTGGCTTGCTGAGCGGCCTGCTGAATGGCGGCATACGCCAGACGACCGCTCGCAGCATCCATTGGCGCATTGATGTTAGGCCCGTAGGCCAGCGCGATCCCCCAGCAACACATGGTACAGTCAGGATCGACCCGCGCACCTTCTTGAAAGGACCGAATGGCTTCCTGATGGTTGAACGCGTAGTACAACCGCAAGCCCTGGTCAAAATACTGCTGCGCAAGCGGCACTGTCGTGGTGATCGGATAGTGGAGCGTACCCAGATTGTCATAGAGCGGGACCTGAGCCGCATCGGTTGACTGGATCTGGGAGTCAGGATCCGCATGCGTAACCTGTGTCCCAGTGAACCAGAACAGGAACACAGCGAAGAGAACTGTCAACTGTTTCGTCAGCCTCCAGCCAATGCTAGTTGAAGCCAATAACGCATCGCTGCACGCAGCCAAAGCGTGATATTCAATAAGGACGCTATTCCCACTATCGTGTTTCATGCGGCACCTGACGAAGAGGTTCTATCACTAACCATCTTGCAGTAAAAACTGACTTGGCCAAATATTGTATAACTCAACAAAAGTTTTGATCCGGAAGCACTCGGGAACGCTCTCGGCAATCTTCAATATGAAACCTCCACCATCAGCAGAGACACCCAACTATGCAGTTCAAACAGTATTGGGGTTTGGCGATGGTTCCGAGAAGGTGTATGGTGGTGGCATACTCATTTGCACCCAATAAGCGTTTTCCACTTCGACTGACTGCTCATCGGCTACAACATCAAAGTATTTAAATGCTAGGAAAACCTTTAGCAACTCTTTATCATCAGCCCGCACGGCAAGCATCTCGAATGGATCGTTTAGATCTCTGATCCGTGAAATTCGGATCCGATGGAGCGAGATATCGCTCATTCCATTGTCTGCATTCAAAAGATGGTAAACCCGCATGTATGTCGTTGAAATGAGACTTCCACGAACTCGTGTAATCCACTGACCTTCAAGATCCTATCGAGATCACCGCGTTTCTAACGATTTATCATCTCCCATATCCTGCCCGGGCGATTAACTCTTTCAGCCCATTCAAATCCAGCGCTCCCGGCACCATCTCATTACCCACGATGAACCCAGGAGTTCCTGAGATGCCGAGCTCGTGGGCGAGGGCTCGATTCTTGTGAATGGCGGCCTGCCACTTCGGATTAGCCATATCTACTTCTAAACGTTTCGCATCAAGACCGACCTTCGTAGCGATCTTTAAGATAGACTCCTTCGTCATGTCCGCATGGGACTCGAGCAGCGCTTCATGGAAGGCCTGGTGCTTCCCTTGTGCTTGAGACGCGAGCGCAGCCTTGGCTGCAAGCTCGGATGGTTCGCCCAGAATTGGAAAGTCCTTATAAACCACCCGTACCCGAGGATCGACCTTCTGCAATTCCGTGACGGCCGGTGCCGCGCGTTTACAGAAGCCGCAGCGGTAGTCGTAGAATTCAACCACAGTGATCTCGCCTTTCAGATTGCCGCTAACCGGTGACAGGGGATCGTGCAACAGCTCGTCCTGTTTGGTCTTGAGGGCAACTTTCTGACGCTCCTTCTGCTCCGCCTCACGTTTGCCTTCCATGGCCTGCAGCGATTGCTCGATCACTTCCGGATGGGCACGGATATAGCGCTCAATTGCAGCATCCGTGACATCCGGAGAAGCAGTGGACACACCCTTGGTGTCCTTCGCCATCATGGAACAACCGGACAGGAACAGGGCCAAGCCGGCAAGGATGAGAGGTGACAACGGGATGGCGCTCCCGAGATGGGTGCTATTCATCGATAGGCCTCCTTTAGGGGTACGATTACCGATACTCTTCACGGCGATGCCCTACTTTGACCACAAGGACAAGTAGGCGATTGTCTTCCACAGCATAGATGACGCGATAATCTCCGACCCGAATGCGGTAGAGTTGCTCAACCCCACTGAGTTTTTCAGATCCATGAGGGCGTGGCGTGGTTGCAAGAGAGTCGAGTCTTGACTTGAGCCGTTGTTGAATCTGCGATGGCAGGTTCCGGAATTGGCGATCAGCTTGCGAGAGAACTCAATCTGATAGAGCACCTTTCAACTCATAACCGAAGGTCTCGCTTGATTTTCTTCCAGGTTACCGTCCCTTCTCGCTTCACACTCGCCAACGCTGCACGTGCCTCGTCCAGATCCAGCCGATCTTCAATCTCTTCGAGCAGCTGCACATCTTCAATGGGCACCACGGCGACCACATCTTTGCCACGGCTGGTAACCATCACCCGCCGCTTCGTTCGAGCAGTGCGGGCAAGAATTGCCCCAATTGCTTCTTCACTTCGGCATTATTGACCCTGGTCATCACATTCCCCTTTTTCATGCCGTGAGTATAACTGAAGAAGTCGATTGATCACAGCAACTTAACGTGCACACGTTCATGGCCAACCACTACTGGACTATCGATAGCCCTCCCCGCTGGTTCCGCCGCCGAAACCGCCCCAGTTTCCGCCGAAGCCGCCTTGGCCGGTTCCCCAATACTCCCCCTTCTGAATCCGCCGATAGGGATGACGAAGGTCAGGACGGCTCAGCCACCAGAAAAACCCTACGACCGCAACGGTGGTACCGAGCGTAATCCAGATCCCGAGTCCCTTGATGCGGCGTCGTGAGGGAGCCTCAAGTCTCACTTCTTGCGCTGGGGTCGCCAGTGCTACGGCGGTGCGGTACAGCCCTTCGCCGAAATGCCCCCGTTCAATCGCAGGCTGAAGATACTGACGACTGATTTGGTTTCGGATGTCTGGCGTGATGGCAGGCAGCATTTGGCGCCCCAATGTCATTGCCGCCTGGCGCTCCTGCACCGACACCAACACCATCAGCCCATGCTCCTGCTGCGTCGAGCCGATCTGCCATTTTGCGTACAGGGCGTCCGCATATTCCTTCGCCGATGGGTAGGGCTTAATGCTCGGCACCGTCACGAGCACCATCTCCACACCGCTCTTCTTTTCGAGGTCGGTGCAGACGGATCGGATACGGTCTTTCCACTCGTGCTCGACGACCTGAGCATGGTCACTCACATAGCCGATGGGGTCTGGAAGCTGAACCCGTTCCTTCGGACGATCATAGAGTGCGGCATGAGCAAGCGGTGCGACCAGCCCAACGAGCACGCTCAAACACACCCCTCCAAACCATGCTTTGTTAGAGAGTGACCTGATCACGTGATCCGTGCCTCTGCGGCTGTGACCAGTCGAGTCAGGCATTCCAGGTACCGATCCATGAGTCGCGGAGTCTCTTTCTGCCCCGGAGAAATTTCTCCGCGTTTGAGAAGTACCGCATCGCGAAGACCAGTGCAGTCGATTGAAAGAGCCGTCTCCAGATCTTTCAGCAGCGGCTCTCCATGGGCAAGCACCGGTCGCCCAAGCAACCGCTGCAGACCTCGGAGAGCAGGGAGCAGTGCCGTAATCGAAAGCGTCAAGAGAATGGTCATGGCCTCTTCAGTGCTTCGGCCTTCGACCAAGCGCTGCCGGAGTCGGAGTAGGTTTCCACGCAAAGCCTGGAGCACTTCAGCTACCAGGAACCGTGCATCGATCTTGAGCCCTACGAAGGGATCCTGCCCCCACAGCAGCCGCCGGCAATCGTGGATATCCTGGTACTCCAGCGGAAAGGCAACTGAGGCGGATTGGATGTCATTGACCGTCAGGAACAAGGGCACGACGACTTGGTCCTTACTCCATCGTGTATGGAGGCTGTCATACTTTTTCAATACGGCAAGATCATAGGACGACATCACCAACAAAAGATTGAGATTGGAACGTCCCGGGAGAAACTCCCCTCGCACCGCGCTGCCATAGAGGATGATACCTTCTAGTTCGGAACCATAGATCTTGGTCACATCCTTCACATAGGCTCGTAGAAGTTTTTGCGTCTCCTCCGGCAATCCATCTATCGTCCAATCAACTGACTGCATGTCTTTACCGAATGCCTCCCGCTACCATGTCGCGAGCCGAGGGATCCGGCAACAATCCGGCTGCCATCAAGCGATCCAGCATACCGAACGGAGGGTCTTTACGAAGTCCGGCGGTCGTCGATAGCACGCGATAGCGAAGACGCGCATTGCGATCCAACGTGCTGAAGACACGATCCCGAAGAAAGCTGATGAGTGGATTCGCCGTATTCCAGAACAGCACCTGTTCATCGGCCAACTTTTGCAACATTGCAACGTGAGGTCGTCGTGTATCTTCATAGCGCTTGAGCGTTGCAGCGGAGTAGTCGTTCGTCGCGAGACAGTCTGGTAACAGGTCGGCCAACGTCATCGCATCGACCATCGCCTGCATGCGGCCCTGCGAGGCGTGCGGATTCATGGCATGCGCGGCATCCCCGATCAAGACCGCCCCATCGGCCACCCAGGTGGGAGTCCGAACCCGTCCTGTCGGTAAAAAGGCCGTCTGCTTCCAATCCGTCAACGTCCGAAATATCGGCTCATTCTCCGGATCGATGTCGATCCAGGCGCTCTGCAGCGCAGGAATGCCTTTCGCTTTCACCTGATCGTAAGAACCGGTGTTGATCATGTAGAACGCGTAGACCTTATCCCCGGCGGCAGGAAACAAACCAAGAATCGTTCGCTTGCCGACGAAATATTTCGCCTCATTCATGGGAATCGCCGCGTCCAACAGGGCAATCAAATACCCTTGCGGATACAGATACAGATCAGCCGGAATCCCCAAGGCCTCACGGACTTTCGAGAAGGCTCCATCGGCTCCCACCACCACCTTGGCCTTGATGGTCCCCTCCTGTTCTCCCTGCTTGGCGGTCAAGCCGACCACTCGTCCGTTCTCACGAAGCAATCCCGTAAAGCTCGCTCGATATCGTAACGACACGGAGGGTTCTCGTTCGACCGCGTCCACGATGGCATGGTGCGCCACATTCGGCAATGTCACCACCGCCTGGTTATAGGGAGGCGGTAAGTCACGATAGTCTATGGTACAGAGCCGCCGGCCACCCACTCGGCAAAAATGAAACTTGTGCACCGTCCGCGTGGAGGATCCCGGCAGCTTATTCAGCAGTCCCAAACGATCGAGTACGTGCTGTCCGTTCGGTTGGAGAATTTCTCCGCGCAATCCCTGCGGTGGTCCCGGCGCCTGCTCTAAGACAATTGTTTTGATCCCCTTTTGCGCGAGTGCAAGTGCCAGCACAGCTCCGCCGCCACCAGCTCCCACAACGGCAATATCGGTTTCTTCGGCCATAGTTTCTCAAGGACAGGGATACGGAACCACCTTACCGCCAACGTTCCCGCTATTTCCACTCCTGGAATCGTTCCTGGTCTTTCCACAGCGACAGAAACTTGTCCCGGGCCTTCACGGTGATGGCAGAGTCTCTGATAATGTCCAACCGTTCGTCGTTGTACTGATTGCCACTTGTCGTCTGATTCATCGAACCGCTTGTATTGAGCTCATCATCAACCACGACTTGCTTCAGATGCATGAGGCTGTCGTGTTGATTGATCCGAATAGGGATCCCGGCCTCACGCAATGCGGAAAGGGCCGCCCGTTGCTTCGGATCGTTGAGACGTTCTCGATCACTGAGGATCCGAACATCGATATTCCGCCGTTTGGCCTCGACCAATGCCTTCACTGACAGAGGCGACGTAAACCCATAGCTCGCGACAAAGATATACCGCTTCGCACGATCGTAGACCCGTACAAGATGTTCAAGCGGTCTATCCTCCGGGCCATACCAGATCTCGATTGAGGCGGCGGAAGTCTTTCCGCTTGGCACCAGCAGCACGACAGAAAGGAGCCAGGCCAGGAGCCCGAGATAGGGAAACGATGAAAGCGGTGACGGCCGGATCATTCCAGCTCAAAGAGGTCGCGGAAGTGATCGTCTGACAACTCCCAGGCCTGTGGGGCTTGGACCTGAAGCCATTGCCGAAGAAACTGTTTTTGTTCCGGCGTCAGCAACTGCTTGATTTGATGAGAGCGCCCTTGCAACGGTTGTAAAAGACTGACGTGTTTTTTCACATCCAGCATCGCGGTTCGCACATACAGGCTGGTATAGGCCGACGGCTGCTCCTCGGTCCCATCGCCCTGTACCCACACGGAGAGGAACTTGTCCAGCACGAGGCCGGCGCTGTCCAGTGCCGGTTCCGTATCATGGAAGAGTTCGTTCTCAGACTCGGCGAGCGGCGTTGACTCTGCAGCGCGAAACAGAAAATTCTTTTTCCACATCTCGACGGGTAATATCCTGAGAGTTCTTGTCAGGAAAAGCCGCTCATTCAGCTTCTCCCTCGCAACATGCAGGCGGCATAGTGGCGATGAGATGCAGTTAAAGTCAAGCAATCCCCTCGGGATCTTCTCCTCACGCCGACGGGCCAGTGGGACGCCGTGAATCCTTTTGTACATTCTGGCCTCTCATGTGCATGATGCAGCCTTGACAAGAAGCGCCCGCCTTTGTTAGCTTCGAAATTCTTTAATCTCTAAGCCAACTTGGGAGAATCCGTGCAGGTTAAAATCAATGGAAAGCCTGAAGAAGTCCCGGGCGGAACCGTTCTCGATTTGCTCAAGGCTAAGAATATCGAACCGCAGATGGTAGCTGTCGAAGTGAATGACAAGGTCCTGGATCGTGACCACCTGGCCACGACCCGCCTCAACGAAGGGGACCATGTTGAATTCCTCTTCTACATGGGAGGCGGTCGGTGAGCACGACTCTACATCACGATATCACAGAGCTGATCGGCAAGACACCGCTCGTGCGGTTGAACCGTCTGTCGAAAGAGGGTTCGGCCACGATCTACGGGAAGGTCGAATTTTTCAACCCTGGAGGCAGTGTCAAGGACCGGATTTGCCTCAATATGATCAACGAGGCAGAACGGCAAGGGAAGCTCAAACCAGGCGGAACCATCGTTGAGCCGACCAGCGGTAACACAGGGATTGGACTGGCACTCGTCGCAGCCGTGCGCGGATACAAGCTGATCCTCGTCATGCCGGAAAGCATGAGCATGGAACGGGCCAGTTTGTTGTCGTCATATGGTGCACAGCTCGTTCTGACGCCGGCCTGGGAAGGCATGAAAGGGTCCATCAAGGAAGCGGAAAGTATCTTGGCCCAAAATCCGTCGTACTTCATGCCGGATCAATTCTCGAACCAGGCCAACCCGGCAATGCATAAGATGACGACGGCACCTGAAATCTGGGACGCACTCGGAGGAAAGATTGACGCCTTCGTGGCTGCGGTCGGCACTGGCGGGACTATTACCGGATGTGGTGAAGTCTTCAAAGAGCGGAACCCGAACGTGAAGGTGATCGCGGTGGAACCGGCGACATCACCTGTCCTGTCCGGCGGTGATCCAGGACCGCATAAGATTCAAGGGATCGGAGCCGGCTTTATTCCAAAGGTCCTCAATCGGAAAATACTCGACCGTGTGATCACCGTGACAGATGACGAGGCCTACCAGACCGCAAAGCAGCTTTCGAAGAAGGAAGGCCTGCTGGTGGGCATCTCTGCCGGTGCCAACGTGTTCGCGGCACAAAAGGTGGCCGATGAACTGGGACCGGGCAAGAACGTCGTCACCATCTTGTGCGATACCGGCGAGCGCTATATCAGCATTGAGAAGTATTTTAATATCTAGCGAAATGTAAAGAGTAAGAAGTGAGAAGTTCTCAGGTGTAAGGGGTCTTCCCTTTCACCTTTTACTTTTCACTTTTAACTGAACGTCATGGAATTCACTGAAGAACAGATCAACCGTTACAGCCGGCATATCCTGTTGCCCGAGGTCGGCGGCAAGGGCCAGAAGAAGATTGCCAAGTCCCGCATTCTGCTCGTCGGTGCCGGTGGGCTCGGCTCACCAGCCGCGTTGTATTTGGCTGCAGCAGGCGTCGGAACGATCGGTCTCATTGACAGCGATGTCGTCGACCTGACCAACCTACAACGCCAGGTGCTGCACCATACGCCCGATGTGGGACGCCCCAAGGTCCTCTCGGGAAAAGAAAAGGTTCAGGCATTGAACCCCGATGTAACAGTCTCGATGTACGAAGAGCGCCTCACGGCCGGTAATGCGCTCAAGATTTTCAGCGACTACGACGTAGTTATCGACGGCGTCGACAACTTTCCAGCTAAGTTTCTGATCAACGATGCCTGCTTCTTTGCAAACAAACCGCTCGTCCATGGCGGCATTCTGCGATTCGACGGACGGGTCACGACCATTATCCCGAAGAAGTCGGCCTGCTATCGCTGCGTGTTCAAAGCGCCTCCGCCACCTGGCCTCGTCGCCTCCTGCCAAGAAGCCGGCGTGATTGGTGTCCTGGCTGGCATTATCGGGACGATTCAGGCCACGGAAGCCTTGAAGTTGGTCCTTGGCATTGGACGGCCCTTGACCGACCGTATGCTGGATTTCGATGCCAAGAAAACGCAGTTCCGGGAAATCAAAGTCCGCCGCAACCCGAATTGTGCGCTCTGCGGGGAACATCCGACGATTACCGAGCTGTTTGATGATGGAGACCCCTATGCGGGATGTGCCGTGCGTCCCTCTACATAGGATTTGAGAAGGTGGTGCCACGATGAGCAAGATGAAAGCGCTAGTGTGCCGCGAGTGCGGGAAAGAATATCCGACCAAAGCGATCCACGTCTGTGAAATGTGCTTCGGGCCGCTGGAAGTGAAGTACAACTATGACGAGATCAAGCAGGTAATTTCTCGCAAGAAGATCAGCGATGGCCCAGACAGCATGTGGCGCTACCTCGATCTGTTACCGGTCGAAGGCACCAATTTCGTTGGCCCGCATGCCGGATTCACCCCGCTGGTCCGGGCGAAGAACCTTGGGGCGTACCTCGGGATCGACGAACTCTACGTTAAGAACGACACGGTCAATCATCCGACCCTGTCGTTTAAAGATCGCGTCGTCGCCGTCGCACTCACGAGAGCTCGCGAACTCGGATTCGAAACCGTCGCATGCGCCTCGACCGGAAACCTCGCTAACTCCGTGTCCGCTCACGCGGCCTCCGCAAATCTGCATTGCTATGTCTTCATTCCTGGCGACCTGGAGGCGGCCAAAGTGCTTGGCAACCTGATCTATAAGCCGCATGTCGTAGAGGTGGAAGGGAACTACGATGACGTCAACCGGCTGTGCAGCGAGATCGCGGGCGAACATGGCTGGGCGTTTGTGAACATCAACATCCGTCCCTATTACGCAGAAGGCTCAAAAACACTGGCATTTGAGACGGTCGAACAATTGGGGTGGAAGACGCCCGATCAAGTCGTGATCCCCATGGCCTCAGGCTCGCTCCTCACCAAGATTTGGAAGGGGCTGCATGAAATGAAGTATGTCGGGTTGATCGACGAAGTGCGCACCAAGATCAATGGCGCCCAGGCAGAAGGCTGCTCACCGATTTCGACGGCCTTTAAGGCCGGTCGTGATTTCTTTAAGCCGGTGAAGCCGAAGACGATCGCCAAATCACTCGCGATCGGCAACCCGGCGGATGGGTACTATGCGCTCAAGGCCACGGCTGAGAGTAAGGGGGCCATGGACATGGTCACGGATGAAGAAGTCGTGGAGGGGATCCAGTTGTTGGCCCAGACCGAGGGCATCTTCGCAGAAACTGCCGGTGGGGTCACAATCGGTGTGCTGAAGAAGCTGGTCAAGCAAGGGATCATTAAGAAAAACGAGGTGACAGTCGCCTATATTACGGGGAATGGGTTAAAAACGCAGGAGGCGGTGATCGATGCCGTCGGTCGGCCGACCCGCATTCAACCCAGTCTCGTCGCCTTTGAGAAAAACTTCAAACTCGGCAAAAATGGTGGTGGTGATTCATGATTAAAGTCCGTATTCCAACTCCGCTGCGCCCCTTGACCAAGAATCAAGGAGAGGTCGACATCGCAGCCGGTTCGATCACTGATCTGGTCAATTCGCTGGAAGCTTCCTATCCGGGAATCAAGGCCCGCCTCTGCGACGAGAGCGGAGAGCTCCGCCGGTTCGTCAACATCTACGTCAACGAGGAAGATATCCGTTTCCTCAAGGGCAAAGACACCGCCTTGAAAACCGGCGACGAAGTCTCAATCGTACCGGCGATCGCGGGAGGCTAAGCCATGGCACATGTCTCACACTTGCGGTTTCATATTCGTTTTCCAGAAGATACGGTTCGGCAACCCATCATCTATCAGATCGGACGTGAGTATAATGTCGTGACCGATGTCAGACGTGCCGACGTTCGGGATACCACAGGGTGGGCGGATGTCGAAATCTCCGGCGAAACAGCCGAGATCGAGCGCGCGGTCGAAGGCCTACGCAAGAAGGGCTGTGTCGTCGATCCGATTGAATTGAATGTGGTGGAGTAATAAATAAGTGAAGCGTCACTCGTGAAGCGTATCTCGTGCTCAAATCGCGCTTCACGAATGACGAGATACGAACACAATGCAACTCTCTGAATCAGAAATTCAACGTTACAGCCGACACATCATCCTGCAAGATGTGGGTGGTAAGGGACAACTAAAGCTCAAGCGCGCCAAAGTCTTATTGATTGGTGCCGGCGGGTTGGGCTCTCCAGCCGGGCTCTATCTCGCTGCGGCCGGCATCGGCACCATTGGTCTCGTCGATGGGGATGTCGTTGATCTTTCAAATCTTCAACGGCAGATCATGCACTCCACTGCTACGCTCGGCAAACCGAAAGTCGAATCCGGAAAGCAGACTCTCTCCGCCATCAATCCGGAAATTACCGTCAACGCGTATCACCAGCTGGTCGATGCCGACAATATCATTCCGCTCATCTCACAATACGATATCGTGCTCGATGGCTCAGATAACTTTACGACTCGCTTTCTGGTGAACGATGCCTGTTTCTTCGCCAAGAAAACCCTGATCTCCGCCAGCATGTTCCGATTCGAGGGACAGCTCACGGCCATCAAGCCACACCAAGGATTTCCCTGCTACCGCTGCCTCTATCCAGAACCTCCTCCGGCTGGTCTGGTTCCGAATTGCCAGGAAGCCGGCGTACTGGGTGTGTTGGCCGGCACAATGGGCATTTTGCAGGCATCGGAAGCGATCAAAGAGATTCTCGGGATCGGTGAAACAATTGCCGACAAGCTGGTGATCTACGATGCGCTGGATATGAAGTTCCGCAAAGTCAGTCGTCCCAAAGATCCGGCCTGCCCCCTGTGCGGACCGAATCCGAAGATCAAGGACCTCAGTCTGGACTACACGGTCAGCTGCACCATTTAGCAAGATGCTGAAAACGTCTGCCAGCTTCGTTCTCGCATCACTCGGATCCTCAACGTACCTCCGAATGTACGCCTCGGCCCCTCGCTCGCTGCGGCCTTGCTGGACAACCGTTTTGACCATCTTGCAGATTCACTCCATGTTGAGTCCTTACTATTTCGGCTCCTTCAGGTTCAATTAATCATGGCAGACCTCATCATTCCGAAAGCTATCCTTGACGACATCATCGCCCATGCGAAGGAGCTGACTCCGTACGAATGTTGCGGCCTCCTGGCTGGAAATAACGGCGTGGTGACCCAGCTCTACCGCATCAAGAACATCGTGGCAATGGAGGGTGCACAAAACCTCTCATCCTTTGATTCGGCTAAAGCGGCCCATCTCGAACGGCTCTCGCCGGCTGAACGTGCGGAAATTGCATTCGTCATGGACATGCAGGACTTCTCTACCGCAAAAAAAGATATGCGGAACAATGGACTCGATCTCCAAGTCGTGTACCATTCCCACCCGCACGATCCAGCCCGTCCGTCGGTCACTGACATTAAGATTGCCACCGACTATGAAGAAATTTGGCCTAAGATCAATCTTCCACTCCCCTCCTATCTCATTGTCTCGCTCATGAACACAGAACCGGACGCAAAGACCTATTGGATTAAGTCCGGTCAGGTCTCCATTGCCGACGTCATCATCCGCTAAGCCTACTTTTCTGGTTCACATTCCACTTCGAAATATACTAATGTTCCTCAAGCACCTAGACGAGGAGCATCGCTCATGAAGCTATTAACCTTCAGCCTCTCGCTATTCTTTCTAACCATGACAGCTGTACCTGGCTTCGCCGAGGACCGCAGCTTCTACAGTCCCGTGATCTACATCGATACGGAAAAGAATCAGATCCTCATTTCGACCAGCGCCACGGTGTTCTATATCGAAGTCCCGGAGGCCGCGAAGCCCCATATGGAGAAGCTTCCCGTCTCCGGCCTCGTCGATTTTGTAGTAGAAATGCGGGGGGACGATAAACTGCCCTTGATCAAAACCTGGAAGGTCAAATCCGGCGAGTCGACTTGTATGTACTTCAATGGAAAGGAGTGTAAAGACCGGTAGTATGGAGATCTCGGCCCCACCCTTTGATGATTAAGATTCATACACATCGCTTCTATGCCCAACTGTCAGGACTAAAATAACCAGTTCCCGCTTGCGGATCTTGTACAGAATCCGCCAGTCCCCGACTCTGTACGACCAACGATCGCTCAACAGGCCAGTAAGACACTTGCCTAGTTCAGGATTTTCAGAAAGCCTCAGGATCGCCTTTCTGACACGATCTTTGACTGCTTGAGTTCTAACTCCAAGTGCAACACTGCAGGCCCTGAAGGGCTAAGGTGTTGCCATGACAAAAAGATGCTACACACACTTGAGTGCTGAAGACCGTGAGACCGTGAGTCTGGGCCTGACCCAAGGAAAGTCGCTGC
>JAEURV010000114.1 GCA_016788465.1 Nitrospira sp.
TTGATGAATGAAGGCCTGTTGACGGCCCCGTTATTATGCGAGGAGGAGGGTTGAGGACATGAATCAGTTGGAGCGAATTCAGCGATCATTGACGAAAAAAACAGTTCCGCACTTCGAGATCGGAGACACCGTGCGTGTCCACGTCAAAGTTGTGGAAGGAGAGAAAGAACGGATTCAGGTGTATGAAGGAACGGTCATCGCCCGTAAAGGTAGCTTGAACACCGAAATGTTCACGGTCAGAAAACTTTCGTACGGTGTGGGTGTCGAGCGGATTTTCCCCGTACATTCTCCGATTGTATCTAAGATCGATGTCGTGCGTCAGGGACGTGTTCGACGTGCCAAACTGTACTATCTCCGCGGCAAGAAAGGGCGGTTTGCCAAAGTCGAGGAGCGAGAGTTTGTCGGAGAGAGTAAGTCGTCGGCACAGCCTGCGGCCCCCGAAGAAGGTGCGGTTACAGCGTAGGTCAGCTCTGCGTACGTGTTCCATCTTGTCCGGCCGATTGGCAGGGATGCCGGTAGAGAGCGGTTGATGGGACCCAGTGATGAGTTTGAACGAGCAGCTCGGCTTTGTGGATATCGCCGTATTGCGGGCGTTGATGAAGTAGGGCGCGGTCCATTGGCTGGCCCTGTGGTGGCTGCTGCAGTAATCCTTCCACTCCGCAGTCGGCTGGTTGGGGTAAACGATTCGAAGCAACTATCAGAGCGGGAACGTGAGCGATTCTTCATCGCAATCCGCGAGCAAGCGGTAGGAATAGGAATCGGCTGGGCCGATGTTGCAGAAATCGACCAGTTGAATATCCTTGAGGCGACTCGTCTTGCCATGCGACGAGCTCTCGAGCAGGTCGTCCCGTCAGCGGATTATGTGCTCATCGACGCCGTGAGTCTGCCAGGGTTCAGAATCCCGGTTCGACCGATCATCAAAGGAGATTCCTTATCCATCTCGATTGCTGCCGCCTCAATCGTGGCTAAGGTTACGAGAGATCGGCTGATGGTGGAATATCATGACACGTTTCCGGAGTACGGTTTCCTCTCACACAAGGGGTATGGAACAGCGGAACACCTGGAACGACTTGCGCACCACGGCCCCTGCTCCATCCATCGTCGAAGTTTCGCTCCGGTCAAAATTGCTATGAATGCCAAGAAGACGGAGCAGGTTCGCCTGTCGGACCCCACATTGTCCGAGGCCTAACTCCATGTTTGCTGCAGACCCGCGGCACCAGTTCGGCCAAGCCAGTGAGCTGCGGGCGGAACAGTTCTTGATCGCCAAAGGCTATCATATCCTTGATCGAAATGTGCGGTTGTCGATCGGTGAATTGGACCTCGTGGCGGATGATCAGGGTGTCATCGTCTTCGTCGAAGTCAAAGGGAGAAGCACCGAAGCATTTGGAGGTGCGCTGTCGGCCGTGGATCGCCGCAAGCGAGCGAAGCTGGCGAAGCTGGCCGCACAGTATTTGGCGCAGCGGCACTGGTCTGACAAGCTCTGTCGATTTGATGTCGTCTTGGTCCAGAGGCACCCATCACTTCCAGAGCAGATTGAACATATCCCCAATGCGTTCGACGTCACTGAGTAGTGACAGGTCTCGTCTCGATCGGGAGGGCTCTTCGTGGACGCGATGATTCAGCTCATTCATGTCTCGAAATGGTACGACCGAAGACCGGCATTGTCCGATGTCATGATTGAGATCGAGAAAGGGGAATTCGTGTTGCTCATGGGGCCTAGTGGGTCAGGAAAGTCGACGATTCTACGAATGCTGATCGGAGAAGAACAGCCGGATGAAGGACAACTCTTTGTTCAGGGTAAGAATGTCACAAAACTGAAACGGGCTGAGATTCCACACTTGCGACGAAAGGTGGGATCGGTGTTTCAGGACTTCCGGTTGTTGCCGAAGAAATCGGTGTTTGACAATGTGGCACTTCCCTTAATTGTGCAGGGTGTGTCTGAAAAAGATATTCGGCGTAAAGTCACGGAGGCATTGCGGGCGGTCGGTGTCGAGCATAAGCGGGACCAGTTGCCCGGTAGTCTTTCCACGGGAGAGCAACAGCGGGTGTGCATTGCTCGAGCGATCGTGAATGGACCCATCGTCCTGTTGGCGGATGAACCGACAGGTAACCTTGATCCGGAACTGACGGGTGAGATCATCGAACTGTTCAAGCTGATCAATGCCCGGGGTACCACAGTGGTCGTGGCGACCCACAATCATCATGTCATGCATCAGGTCAATTGCCGAGTAATCAGCCTGATGCAAGGAGTTGTTCTGCCGGTACGGGCAGTGCCCGAGCGGATCGTCGTATGAGACGGCTGTTCTATCTTATTCGCGAAGCCTGGGCCAATATGCGGACCAATCGCATGACGACGATTGTCGCCGTCTTGACCACGGCATTCACGTTGACCTGTGTCGGAATTTTTCTCCTCCTCTATGTGAATTTGCAGCATGCAGCGGGGTGGCTTCAGGAAGACGTCAAGATTATGGTCTATCTGGATGACCGGCTTTCTCGGGATGGACGTCTGCAGTTGGAGCTGATGCTCAAGTCCGATCGCATGGTCGCGAGCGTGCTGTATATCTCAAAGGAGCAGGCCCTGACGGAGTTTCGTGCGCAATTTCCCGCCGACTCTCATTTGCTCGAAGGGCTCGGCGAGAATCCGCTCCCGGCCTCGTTTGTCGTGGCACTGGCGCCGGATTTTCGTTCGCCCGAGGCCATGAAAGACTGGGTCGACCAAGTGCAAACCATGCAAGGGGTGGCGAAGGTCGACTATAATCAGCGCTGGACCAGCCTGTTGGCCGAACTCATCGGCTATATTGAGTTGGCCGCGATTGGGGTGGGGATTCTCCTTTCTGCCGCTGCGGTGACGATCATCGGGAATACGATCAGGCTGGCTTTGTTTGCAAGACGAGAAGAGATCGAAATTCTTCGCTTGATTGGAGCCACCGGGACCTTCATCCGGGTCCCATACTTCCTGGAAGGAGCGGTGCTGGGAGCCTGCGGCAGCGCATTATCCTTGGTAATTCTCAAGGTCGGGTTTGAGTTGTTTCGGCAGCAAGTGCAATTCATCAGCCGTTTCAGTGGCATTGAGGGGCTGATTTCGTTTTTTCCATTGTCCGCTTGTCTCGGGCTTGTCCTGGCTGGAACGCTATTGGGTTTTACCGGCAGCGTGGTCTCGCTGCTGCGTGTTGGAGAAGGGCGTGTATGAGACCGCCTCTCCGTCTGGTCATAGGACTTCTCTGGTTCGCGGGATGGGGAGCGGGTGTTGAGGCCGCCACGGATCCGCTTGCCGAAAAAATTCAGCGTGAGCGAAAGCATCTTGAAGCGTTAAAAGACAAAATCGAGGAAAAACGAAAGCGGGCTGAAGCAGCTGAAAAAAAGCGGGAATCTGTTTTGCAGGGGCTTCAATCCTTAGATGAACGATTGGTCCGTCATCGTCAAGATCATCACGACATTAATCGAAAATTGCGGCAAAAAGATCGTGAACTGGATGAAATTACGGAGAGGTTGGTGGCGATGCGGGCCGGTGTCCAGGCACGCCGGGAGGCCATCCTGGCCAGGCTGCGTGTGCAGTACATGGAAGGCCGGTTTGGGTACGTGAAGACGCTCTTGACGGCTGATTCTTACGGTGATCTCCAACGTCGCGGTCAGTATCTCTCCGCTGTTTCTCAAAAAGACTACGAACTACTTCAAGGTTTCCGGACCGACATGACACGGATGGAGCAAGCCGAGCGTCAGCAAGCTGATGCCCGAGATGGTCTGATGGTCTTCAAACAGAACATTGAAAAGAAGGTCGCCGACATTCGAGTGCTGCAAAAAGAGAAAACTCTCTATCTGAAAAAAATTACCCATCAAAAAGATGCCTACCATCGTGCCGTTGAAGAGCTAGAACGATCAGCCTCACGAGTGGATCACTTACTGCAAGACTTGGAGTCACGTCGACGGGCTGTGGCCATGCATCCGCCTACAACGGCATCGCTCCCGCGCGGTGTTCGAGGAACGCTGCCCTGGCCGACAGATGGACAGGTGGTGTCGTTCTTCGGGCGGCAGAAACATCCCACCTTTGATACGTATGTTCAGCGCAGGGGGATTGAAATTCGTACGACCGAGGGGAGTCTGATTCATGCCGTGATGCCGGGAAGTGTCGTCTATGCGGACTGGTTGAAAGGGTATGGACTCGTTATAATCCTGGATCATGCAAATGGATTCTTCTCGCTCTATGCTCATGCGTCCAAGATACTGACCCAGGTTGGTGAGCAGGTGGTCGCAGGCCAATCCATCGGGGAAACCGGAGACACGGGCATGACGGGGGAAAATACATTATACTTTGAGTTGCGGGAGGGAGCTGAGCCGGTCGACCCGCTCCACTGGCTGGCGAGGAGATAAGGAAAGCCGTGAACGCGTCTCAAGACGGAACGGTCCGATGGCGCAAGAAAGAAGGGATGGGAAGATGATGGAACAGCAGCCGCGGCGGAAATCTTGGGTGGTCGGACCGATGATTGCACTTGCCTTGCTCTGTGGCGTCATCATCGGGAAAGGCTGGGAGCGGACCGGACATGCCAGCGAAACCTATGAGGAGCTCAAGACCTTCTCGGAAGTTCTCAACCAGGTTCAGAAGCATTATGTTGATGAGACAAAACCAAAAGATTTGATTCAAGGTGCTATTCGCGGAATGTTGTCCACACTTGATCCGCATTCTGCCTATATGACACCCGAGATGTATAAAGAGATGCAGGTGGAGACCAGGGGGGAATTTGGAGGAGTCGGAATCCAAATCGGTGTGAAGGATAACCGATTGGCGGTGATTGCTCCGATTGAAGGCACACCCGCTCATCGAGCCGGTATCAAGGCAGGCGATTTTATCGTGAAGGTGAATGAGGATCCGACTAAAGATTTGACGCTGATGGATGCTGTGCAGAAGATGCGAGGCCCGAAGGGAAGTAAAGTCAATCTCACGATTCAACGTGAAGGGGCGACAGACCCCTTGGTGTTTACGCTTGTTCGGGATACCATCAAAATCGAAAGTGTGAAGTCGAAAGTGATCGACAACCTCGGTTATGTCCGGCTCACTCAGTTCCAGGAAGCGACCGGGAGAGATCTGGCCAAAGCGATCAAGCAATTCAAAGAGCAGAAGGTTCAGGGTGCGATCCTCGACCTGCGAAATAATCCAGGTGGGCTATTGACTGCAGCGGTTGATGTCTCTGAGCAATTCCTGCCGACGGGGAAACTGGTGGTGTACACCAAGAGTCGAGAAGGGAAAAAGGATGAATGGATTGCTAAGGCAAAAGACCAATTGGAGGATCTGCCTGTCATTATTCTAGTGAACGAGGGATCAGCGAGCGCATCGGAAATTGTCGCTGGGGCGCTCCAAGATTGGGGTCGAGGTTTGGTAGTGGGCACCACATCCTTTGGAAAGGGATCGGTTCAGACCATATTGGCTTTGGGCGATGGATCAGGACTTCGCCTCACGACCGCGAAATACTATACGCCGAAAGGTCGATCAATTCAGTCGACGGGGATTACGCCCGATATTGTGGTGAAGCCGTCTTCACCGGTGGTGGCTAAGGCGACGGAAGGGAAATCTGGGGACAAGGAAACCGATCCGAAGATCGCCAAACCTTCAACAGGGAAGGATGCACTGCCACAGAATGGGAAATCTCAGGAGGAGGGGGGGGCGAAGAACGGCACGCTTCCATCAGCCGTGCCCGAAGCGGGAGGGGAGCTGTCGCTTGAGCAGGATGTTCAGTTACAGAAGGCGGTCGAGTTATTGAAGAGCTGGAAGATCTTCAAGGAACTCAAGGCGTCGTAACAGGACGCTAAAAAATGCCGCCAGCGGCGTTCTCGCGTCGTTCAGAGGCTCAACGTACCGAAGCGTACGCCTCGCCTCTTCGCTCGCCGCGGTCTTGCTGGACAGCCTTTTTGAACATCCTGGTGTTATGCTGGGTGTCAGTGCCGTATGGGCTATCCCGTGGCCTATTAAGGCTCGTGATTTTGGATTCGTTGTTGAACGGCTTGCAGTAGGCGCTCTTCGGACCCAGCAAAACTCGGCAGGGTCCTCAGGAGATGCGATTGAACGAGCCGTTCGAGATCCTTGAGGGTTCTAATGTTGAGGCGAAAGTATAAGTAGGTTACTAGCGAGTCGGACAGTCCTGGAAGCGTTGCCCAACTTTTAACCTCCGCGGGGAGCGGAGTCTTCAGTTCTTCGTGGGCGCGGATCGTCCCGGTTTCAAGAAACTCGTCGATCTTTTTAGCCAAATCCTTACCAATTCCTTCAATCTCCTCAAGCTCCTGGCGTTGTGCCACCATGGCTACATCTTCCTCGAGAGCCAGCAATGCATCCGCTGCGTGCCGATAGGCACGAACTCGATAGGGGTTTGCCCGCTGAGCCGACAGGAGATCGGCCATCGAGCGGAAGATGGTGGCGAGTTGCTGGTTGTGTTCTTTCATGAGTGATCTTTTGATAGACACATTGTGTGGTTTCCGGTGATCCCGACGCAAGTCCCATTTGTTGACAAGGCGAATTCCCGTCCCATAGGATGACAGGCATGCAGAATGCCATTAATATTTATGTGAATGGCGACGCGCGGACTTGGCGAAGCGGCGCGACCGTCGAGGAATTATTGAGAGAGTTGGACATCAAGACTGAACGGGTCGCGGTGGAGTTGAATCTTGAAATTCTGGATCGGGCGGCGTTTGCTCAGCGCCAGATCAAGGACGGAGATCGGCTCGAGATCATGAGTTTTATCGGAGGGGGATCATTCCCAAGAGGGCAACATGGCAGATGATCGACTGATGATTGCAGGGCGAGAATTCAAGTCCAGATTATGGGTCGGGACGGGAAAATATAAAGACTTCGCCGAGACGAAAAAGGCGATTGAGGTGTCGGGCGCCGATGTGGTGACCGTTGCGGTCCGTCGCGTGAATATCACGGATCGATCAAGAGAGAATCTGCTTGACTACATCGATCCGAAAAAATACACGATCCTTCCCAATACGGCCGGGTGTTACACGGTCGAAGATGCGGTGCGATATTCTCGATTAGCTCGCGCGGCCGGCGTCTCGGACCTGGTGAAGTTGGAAGTGCTTGGGGATGAGAAGACGCTGTTTCCGGATACGGCTGGTCTCATCGAAGCGGCGAAGATTCTCATCAAAGAAGGGTTTATCGTTCTTCCCTACACGAACGACGATCCCATCGTTGCGAAGAAACTCGTGGATATCGGCTGTCCGGCTGTGATGCCATTGGCCGCACCAATCGGATCGGGTCTGGGGATTCGTAATCCATACAATTTGAAGATCATCATGGAAACGGTAAAGGTGCCGATCATCGTCGATGCTGGTGTGGGGACCGCGTCCGACGCGGCTCTCGCGATGGAGTATGGCGCCGATGCAGTTCTGATGAACACCGCCATCGCTGGCGCACAAGATCCGATTGCGATGGCGGAAGCGATGAAATATGCCGTACATGCTGGTCGCCTAGCCTACAAGGCCGGTCGCATCCCTCGGAAACTCTACGCAACGGCGAGTAGTCCGATCGAGGGAATGCTCTAATTATGGGTAAGGAGTGAAGCGTGAGGCGTAACGGATCAGAGCAGGAAACTCTCATTAGACATTAAACCCCTTACGCCTTACTGTTTACCCCTAACCGGCCTCGGACATGCCTTCTGTCGATTTTCGTTTGATTCTCGTTACTGATCGCCACCACACGCAAGGCCGTCCGCTTGTCCCGCTGCTCGATCGTGCCGTCGAAGCCGGCCTCCAGGCTATTCAACTCCGAGAACGAGACCTGCCCACGACAGAACTCCTGTCGCTGGCGCAAGCGATTCAAGATGTGAACACTCCTCGGTCGGTCCCGCTGCTCATCAACGATCGCGTTGATCTTATGCTGGCGCTCAACCTGGATGGGGTGCATCTTCGATCCAACAGTTTGCCGACACATGCTGTTCGTGAGTTGATCGGGCCGAGGCGATTGATTGGGGTCTCCACACACTCTGCCGAAGATGTGCAACGGGCAAATCAAAACGGCGCTGATTATGTTGTGTTTGGGCCCATCTTTGACACGCCGTCCAAGCGATCGTTCGGGCCTCCGCTTGGACTTGCTCGGCTCACCGAGGTGTGCCGTCGATCATCCATCCCGGTGTTTGCCATCGGAGGCATCACGTGTGAACGGGTAGGAGACGTCCGCCGAGCAGGCGCTCACGGCATTGCGGTGATCGGGGCGTTGTTGGCGAGTGATGATATCGGTGAAGCGGTTAAAGATTTCACGCGCGCGTTGCAGACGTGAGGTGACGCACCGTGAGTTTGTCATGCGTCAGATCACCCGTTGGAGTTGACCACCCCTAGGTCGGGTGTTAGAATCCCTCACACCAAACGTACTCTCGCTTAGGCTCGATACTTCGAGCTGATCGTGTCGTCTCACTATGGCGGATAGCAAGAGTCAGCCAAACCGACTCCGGTCCCTCCGAGATTCTGTTAAGAAGATTACAAAACGGATGTCCGAGGGGGAGGGGGAGATGATTCACAAAGGCGGCGAGCAGGCCCGGGAGCTCGATAAACTTCGCGTACAAATTCAGTCGATGGAAGAAGAGATCCGTCGGCTGTATCAATCTCGCTACCAACTCGATCAGGCGACCAAGCAGAACGAAAAACTTGTTGCGACCCTCCAAGATGCCAAAGCTCAGATCGAAGCCTTGCGGGCGGAGGTCGAAAAGCTGACGGCGCCTCCGTCGAGTTACGCCATCTTTTCCAGTCTGAACGAAGATGGAACGGGC
>JAEURV010000115.1 GCA_016788465.1 Nitrospira sp.
ACACCGTCATCTTCAAGTCAGATGATGAGGCTGACGAGGGAGAGTCCTATGAGGCCATTCCCTTCCAGAGAGCAGCCCTCTGGATGGGATTCTTCATCATTCTGTGTGCGGCCGCCATGAAACATCTGCATCAGTAGCCCCACCGCAGCCGTCTCTAGTATCCAGATACAGTTCATGTTGTCTCATATGAGACAACTCTTGTGTCAACTGGATACAGTCCTGCCTATCACTCCGACAGTCTGTCCTAGGCCATACGGAGAAGAATCAATCACTTAGGATGTCGGTATCGGGTTCAAGCCTGGGAATGGGGATTGCGTAGTAGACTGAACCAGAAGCAGGAGTCTTTTAGACCCTGAGCCGATCCCTGGAAGGGAGCACACTATGGCACTGGTGACGACTGAAGCAGAACCAAAGATGCCGATCCATCTTGCATCCTATTACCATGACTCTGAAACGGGTCATCCACAACCTCATTTTTGTGGAGCGCACGAGCTGGTTTCCGCTAACAACGAACGACAGACACACAGAACCGCACCTTGCGCCTTGGTTGTTGAAGATGATCCTGACATCGCATTGGCCCTGCAAGACTTGCTCGAATTCGAAGGATTCCATGTCCAGTGTGCCTCAACCTGTCGTCAGGCCTTCGCCTCGATCGCCCGGAAATCCTTCGCTGTTGTCCTTCTTGATCTCGGATTACCCGACGGGGATGGCACCTCGATTTTGGACAAGCTCCACGTCTCCCACCCCTCGCTTCCCGTGATCGTCTTAACCGCCTCAAACCGAGATCTTGGGCCAATACCCGCATTTGCCCGCATCACAAAACCATGGGTGAGGCGAGATCTCTGTCGCCTCCTCCACCGGGCTCTGGAGACGGTAGCACCATCGGTTGTATCGTGAATCGGGGGGGGGGACGATTAGGCCACAGGTGCTAGCCCATCACCTAGATCGAGTGAGACCCAGTGCTCGCTTGAAGACGGTCGCGAAGCCGAAATAACCAAATGAATCTTTGAGGTTCGAATAGAGCCGCTTGACGGTCCCCATCTCAGGATTCGTCACGTATTCCATCGTCAGCGCAATCCGCTCCTCACCCTCTCCAAGCGGCGTCACCGCGTGCCAGAGCTTATCCCCGTTGAAAATG
>JAEURV010000118.1 GCA_016788465.1 Nitrospira sp.
GTCGATCATAGAGGCCCGTCGTACGGGCACTTTCATGGTTGGCCATCTGCTGAGCAATTTCCAGCTTCCCGCCGTTGCGGAGATATTCGGTAATCCCGGTCGCGCGGAACGAATGGTTGCCGATCTTCGTGCGAATGCCGACTTCGGTGGCGCGGCGGCGAATCATGCGGTAGGCATCCACCTGCGTCATCGGTTTGTCGGAGAGCTGCCTCGTCCGGCCGTGCATCGTCCGAAAGAGCGGGCTTGTGCCCTCGGTCAACTGGGCCGTCTTGAGGTAGGCATGGAGGTACTCATCAAGATTGTGATGGCAGGGCATCGCATGGAGCTTGCCGCCTTTCTCGTGCAATCGCACCCAAGTGCGACGACCTTGGATATAGACATCCTCCACCTGCATCGCGAGAGCTGCGCCAATCCGCGCGAACGTATAGACCATCAATCCAATTAAGGCCCGATCGCGTAATCCAACGATTGTGCTCACGTCAATGCCATCGAGCAGCAGACGAGCTTCGTCGGCCATGAGCACCGGCGTCTTCCCTTTCTTCGTCGAATATTTCGGCCCCCGTACCGAGCTCGCTGGATTGGTGGGAATGACTTGGCCGACCACCAGCCAATCGAACAACATGCGAATCGCAGCGAGATGTTGTTTCACAGATGGGGCGGCCAGCCGGCGTTGCAACGTTTCAATATAGGTGGCCACATGCACCGGCTCAATACCTTGCAAGGAAAGAAGCCCATGCCGTTCGCACCAGGTCGCAAATTCGGTAACCGCCCACGTATAAGCTTTCCGGGTATTCGGGTTTCTAATGTTGGCGGTGAAGAATTCGACGAACCGTTTGGCCGCGTTGGGCGTCGGGGTGAAAAGGGCGGGGAGTTTCCTTGTGGCCGGTATGGCGAGTTGGATGGTGGTTTTCATATCTGTCCCCTATTAAATAATACAGTATGATAACGTCCTTTATCATACTATTTAACCATGAATCTTCCACGCCTTTTTTTAGCTGGTACAGGCTCTGTTCCGTATAAGATGTTGGAATACTTAGTGACAGAATAAATTACAACTTATACACTAACGTTCAGTGGTATATTGACAAGTTCTCACATTCGTTATATATTGCCTCGTGATTCAGGGACGACATGAAAATCCAGTTTCAAGACTCTCGTCTTGCTTTGATACGGACAGACCGGGCCTTCGAGACGAAGCTGCCGTTTGGAGTCATTAAGGCATGTCGAGACAAGCTTATTGTCGTGGAAGCTGCACCCGA
Organism: Nitrospira sp.; assembly: GCA_016788465.1. Lineage (GTDB taxonomy): Bacteria > Nitrospirota > Nitrospiria > Nitrospirales > Nitrospiraceae > Nitrospira_D. Next base: position 1,260 of record JAEURV010000118.1, read on the forward strand.
TGAACGAACACTGAGGAACTGGAAGAGCTTGCGTTATGAAAAACTCAAGGGCGATAGACAGGGCCAGCGGTCAATCCGAATCAACGACCAGTACAGAATGATTTTCACGCTCGATGAATCTCAAGTGCCGCCCATTCTGAACATTATAGAAGTATGCGACTATCATGACTAAGACGGAGGGAAATCAGATGATCGACAATATTACTGATGTACCGCCGCCTGGTTACTTCATTCGGGAAGAGCTAGAGGCACGCGACTGGAGCCAGCGTGATCTTGCGTATGTTCTCGGGGTGCCTGAGCAGGCGGTCAATATGATCATTTCTGGGAAGCGAGGTATTACTGCCGATATGGCGAAGGCTCTTGGCGGCGCATTCGACGTTTCTCCTGAGTTTTTTGCCAATCTTCAGAAGGCATATGATTTGTCTCAAGCACGAGATCCTGATCCTAACGTCGTACGCAAGGCACGCTTGCAATCCCAATATCCCATTCGCGAAATGATTAAACGAGGGTGGCTGACTGATGGCAATGTCGCTCTCCTCGAGGCTCAAGTCGTGAAGTTTTTTGACGTGCCCAGTCTCGACGACGTTCCCTACTTGGCTCACGCAGCAAAAAAGTCCACCTACGATGACGTAACTCCTGCCCAATTAGCATGGCTTCACCGTGCTCGTCAGATAGCGAAGGAGATGCCGCTGAAGCATCACTATTCAGAGAAGGCGCTGCGCGAGGCCCTGAATAAGTTGCGCCAACTCATGTATGACCCTGAAGAGGTACGGCATGTTCCAAGAATTCTCGCTGAAGTTGGAGTTCGCTATGTGATCGTGGAATCTTTGCCAACGGCCAAAATCGATGGCGCTTGCTTTTGGTTAGGAAAAACTCCGGTGATCGGCATGTCCCTTCGTTATGATCGTATTGATAACTATTGGTTCGTGCTTCGACATGAGATCGAGCATGTTCTCCAATCCCACGGGCGAGACAGGGAAATCATTGATGCCGAACTTGAAGGGGAAAAAGCCAGCCCTGATGGAAAGAATCCGCCTGAAGAACGGATAGCGAATGCTGCAGCAAGCGAATTCTGCGTACCCGAACACGAAATGGACTCTTTCATCAAACGGAAAAGCCCGTTTTTTTCGGATCGCGATATCTTAGGACTGGCCAAGCGGCTCCAGGTCCATCCTGGTGTTGTGGCGGGACAACTTAGGAGGCGTCTCGATAAATGGTCGATCTTTTCAAAAATGTTGGTCAGGGTTCGCAATCATGCACTTTCGGGCGCCGTAGTCGATGGGTGGGGCCAAATCGCTCCTGTTTCTCTGTAAGGAGATCGCAATGTCTAAATATCATGACGATCTGCAACATATCTGGCATCGGTATCAGGCCGAGAACGGTGATATTCCAACTTCTGCTCGTGATGCCGTGGCATGGGGAGTGGCACGAGGCTTACTGACCATTCCAGAAATAGACCCACTCGACCGGCTCGCTGAAGATATGTCGACGGCCCTACGAGAAGAGTATCGAAAGGACAAGTACGGGCGGCGCTATCGTGTAAATCATGCGGTACGCGTGACGAAACACGGGGTGCAGTACACCTTTTGGGGCGTAATGGATCATTCTGATCGGCCCTTCATGGAGAAGGCATTTGCGCAGAGGCGGAAGCAAATCGTCGGTGACTGTTTGCAGCTGAAGACAGATGTGGATGTCTATAACGATAAACACTCTGAGCAAGCACCCATCCAGGTCGTCTTGGATTTCACCACTGATGTCGAGGAAGCAGAAGGCCTTGGAGGGAAAGCTGCTTGAGAGAGAGTCATCCCAACATTTTCGGTCGCCTCGTCTCTTATCCATTGCGGTCATTCGGGCTAGTCCTGCGTACCAAACACGAGAATGCGTCACGTTCCGCGTCAGCGGTGCATTCCTTCGCTACGAGTATGGACAATGAAGTAGGGTCGCCGAAAATCGGCGACCCTACTTTCAGCCTCGCTCAACAAGAACGGCTTGAGCGCTCATCACTCATGTAGTCTACTGAGCGATTGGGCCGCATCATTGACATGAGACTGAAGTTGCCAACAGAGACGAAGGAACCGGCGCACTTGCGTAATCGCGGGCCGCATGAAACGAGACTCTATACAGCTCTTGAAAATACAATGACTTGCGAGTGAAGTTGATTCACGTCAAAAAGAGCTTGACGGACTGACTTTACATGGTGTTAAGTTATGGTACGCTGTGATCAGGAAAGCGATGAGGGAAAGAATCCCCCTGCATTGTCCGTCACAGACATCAGCGCCTTAGCACGCGCAGTTCTCGAGGGCAGTTGTTCGCTCATCCCGACGGATCATTTCAAGAAACGCAGTCGTGAACGAGATTTTTCTGTTCAGGACGCTCTTGAAGTCTTCCATACGGGCACCGTAAGCTCAGCGCCGATTTGGAACGATAAGACAAAATCCTGGAATTACGATATCGCCGGGATTGATCTCAACGGAGATGAGTTAACGGTGCGAGTGGCTCCCTCCAAACAGGGTCTTGTGCTGGTGACCGCTTTTTAGAAGGGAACCGTAATGGAGTGTTGTCCAAACTGTGGTGAAACACTGGCGACGCGGGCACAGGCAAAGCCCTATCACTACACGGAATCCGGCCTGAAGAATGTGTTCTTGCTTGGGATGCTGAGCCTCCATTGTTCAGCCTGCGAGCGAGAGTTTCCTGAGATCGAGAATGTGCCAGGTCTTCATGCAAAAATCGCCGAGTTTTTGTTGCGGAAGCCCTACATCCTGAGTGGCCCTGAATTTCGTTTTCTCCGGAAAGAGATGAGGAAGAAAGCCAAAGATATCGCTCTCGTCCTGGGCGTCACTCCAACCACGGTCTCTCGATGGGAGACGGGAGAAGAAAACCTGGGTGTGGCCAATGACCGCCTCATTCGGAGTCTCTATGAAATGTGGCTCATTGAGCAAGGCAAGGTCATTGACCCCGCCACGATTCTCAGTCGAGTCTCTTCACAATTCCCCACTATCAAAGCGAAAAAAAAGTCTATACCCATTCACATCCCCATGCATCCCGAACTCACAGTAGCCGTGGGTTGAGACGATTCTGCATGGGTCCGCTGTGATTCCAGCCTATTCCTTGGGGCCTCTTTACCGCAGCGCTTTCTGCATCACTGCTCCATGAAACAATGATGCGCTTCCGGCTCTGGAAACAGTCCTCCAACTTCACGGCCGGTACCGCCATCTGTTACAGCCGTTCCACGTGTTTCCGATGCAAGCCGGCATTCTGATGTTCCTTGAGCAGCATCCTCAGTGCAAGCTAATCGAGGTCGCCTACGCGCTCTGTTGGCAAGCTCGACGATGATCGAGGCTATCTAACTGCTAAGCGGAAACGGCGGATTCACAAAGCACGGACGAACGAGATTGACGAAACGTGAAGCTACGACTCACGGCGCTGGGACAAACCATGGTTCGGAGAGCGAAAGCGATCCTGTACAAACAGCATCGTCCGCTCAGCTGTAGAACTCAAGACTTGATCTGTCAGACAGTGTCAGATTTCATCGGAAACGTCACCTCAGACTCAATCACTCCAACTCGTGCCATCCTTACAGCGGCCTGCCGTATTCCGGCCCCTGAGTTAAGGGGATTGTCGCATTTGTCACCCCAGAGCTGAGACGGGCAACTCTGAAATTTCAACAGCCGGGCTCACTCAAGAATCAGACACTGTCTGAAAGATGGAACTCTAGTTTTTACAGCTCAGCCTACAGACACTGTCTCACAACACTGCCTGAACACGAATGTCGAGTGATCCCCCACCGACCCTCTCCTGAGTGTCTTTTGATCGCTCTGCTTCAACATGACCGTCTTGGTAGAAGATGAAACGCCTCCTCGACATTTGGGTCACGTTTCTTCTCTGTCTTGCGACACTCGCGCGGGCCAATCTCCTCATCTACAGAATTGACTCCAGGTTCTTCATTCTCGAACAGACGGGAACGCACGCCGACCTGTTCGAATAATGGGCTGGATCCTCGGTGGTCGATCCGCGTGAATGGCCCGCGCCGTTCCTCTTACGCCGCTCCAAGCAGCAGTCCCTTCCGGGTCACTGCCCACCGCTCCTATGAATCCAGGCCTGGTCTTCGACGGCCACACTCACTGATGGCCAGGCCGGTTCGATCGCCTACCAGGTCCCATTCCATCCGTGCGAGTGACGAATGGGATCGTCTTCTACTCCACATATCTCTCCCTCGTGTCCGCGATCCGCTCGCAGCTGCTTACTTGGGACCGGCCTGGGTCGTGACGTGTGGTGCCTGTGCGGGTGCGTCCTCGGCCCTGGCTTTCCCCGGTGGGCTGCGTCGATCACGCCAGTACACTGTCATTCCTCCGCTGGGCGCCCGCCGGTCCGCCAGGTCGCCTCGTCCTCGTTGTCTCCTTTGTCGTCGCTGTGTGACCTCCACGCCTGGTGAGAGGTCAGCACATCAACTCTAACTAAAGGAGACAGTCCATGGCACCTCACGATCAACAACCCAAACCTCAGCCGGTCGAGAAGTTCAAGTGCAGCAGCATTACCGCGAGCATTTGGAAAAACGAGGGGGAGAAGGGCGCGTTCTACAACGTGACCATCACCCGCTCCTATAAGACGGCGGATGGGTGGAAGCACTCCGACTCGTTCAGCCTGAACGATCTGGAAGCGGTCACGGTCGTCCTTGGCCACGCGAAAGTGTGGATCACGGAGCAGGCCAGGAACTAACCGGATATCGGACGCCTTCGGCCCTCGCGCCGGGGGCGTCCCTTCGCCATATGAAAGGAGATCCACGATGAACATGTATCGAGAGTTCGCAGCAGACTTGAATCAGCCTCTTGGCAGTCACATCGCGGTCCGCATCACCGTGGACTCCTCCCTCGTGAGATGTGATCGA
>JAEURV010000261.1 GCA_016788465.1 Nitrospira sp.
GGAGTGATCGATGAGAAGCCGAATCTCCCACAAGGTCTTCAACGCGCCGCCGGTAAGGGCGGTCAGGAGTATGAGCATCACCAAACTGAGCACTGCTTTCATGCCTGTGCTCCAGACCTCGAGGGGGTCAAGATGAGAGAGCCGTTGCCAAAACAACTCACCGTCAAATTGACGAAGTGCGTCAAGTGCTGACATAGCTTCTTCCTTTCTATTCGTGTTGTATTTGAGCTGAGAGTATCAGGCACTCATTCCAAGGAGATCACGAACAAGTAAAAGCTGTGTTAACTCGACAGTTTCTCCATGGCAGGCTTGTGCCTCACGCTGTGGAGAGAGCGTTACGGGCTGTATCCAAATTCAAAATGGACCCCTCTGGGACGTCTCTCCAGTCTGCTCAAACCGGCGCAGCTCCCTGCGATATTGGCCACGCGAAGGCATCCTGCGCTAGAAGCTACGTGAGGTCTGAAACCGACAAGGCCGCCCTTCCAGCTATTAGCCGGAAGGACAGATGGGTGATAACACAAGTGCCGGAACTCTGCCGTCCTCTTTGCCGACTGTTACCTATCCGATTGCCACCACGGTTACGATGCCGACTGATCCTCCATGGCCTTAAAGATCGACTCTTTGAAAACTCGTGCAGGTACTCACATGGCATAGCGCGCGACCCATATCCATGCAGTAAAGAGACAGGCCACGTCGAGTTAACGGCAGGTCTGTGTTGTACTGACACGGACAATCACTGATTCGACGGGACCGGCTACCGATTGGGACTCATCGCCGGGGCGTAACCGCCAATTCACTGGTGATGGATTCATCCACACCAAGTAAATCCAAGATCAGATTTGGCGGGCCGACGTGCATTCCGATCTTGGGACGCGGCTATCCTATCGGGGGATGACTGGCTTGAGAACTCGGGCGAGTGGAAGCAAGCCGATGGGTGTGAACCATAAGCTTCTGTCGATTGGATACGCCGACCTTGTCAAAAATATTCGTCATATGATGACGGACCGTACTGTCACGAATCGATAGCCGATAGGCGATGTCCTTGTTTGACAGTCCCTGTCTCACCAACTGGACAATCTCTCGTTCCCGTCTCGTTAACGCCTGTGACCATTCCTGCGTGTTGGTTTCGCCGTCAACGGGTGTTCTCGAATATGCCTCACTGTTCGTCACTGTTTCACCGTCAAGTCCTCCAACGGCGTGAACCTTTGCCGGAGCATAAAGCGCCTCGAGGACCGCAATGACGACTTCAGGCGGATGAACCTTCAGGAGAATGCCGTCGACACCGTAACCGTACGCGTCACGCAGACAAGCATTGCCCTCAAAGCCGCACAGTAAAACGATTTTACTGGTAGGAGCCGATGCCCGAAGCTGTTTGATCGTACCAAGCGCATCTCGGTCGCTTTCCAGGTCAAGGATAAAGACATCGGCCCGTGTATCGGTGAACAACCTCTCCCCTGTTCTACACCGATATTTATGCAGGACCATGGGAACCGTCCTGCTGTGTTCAAGTATCTTTTGCAGGCCAAGCCACACGAGCCACTGACTGGTCAGAATCGCAATCGTGCGGGTCGGTATCCCGATGCCGGTCGCATGCATGAAAATGCTCTCCTCATTCTTCCTCTCAGGGCTCTGCCGCTTAAACGATTAGCACATGGCGGCTACTCGTCTGTTTCCTCGTCGAGTTCGTCAGATGCGTGCTGATTGCTCCGTTCAATCTCGAAAATCGTCACTGTATTGCTGACTTCGTGAGATACCACGAGGAGCGGTTTGCCGTTGGGACTGTCCTTCTTCTTGATGAAGAGGAGCCCTTCGGGTGAAAGATCCGTAGGGGCGGTGGTGGCATAGGTCGCAAACTGCGGGGACTGTGGGTCGGAGATATCATAGACCATAATCCCGCCGGTACGCTCAAGGCCGATGAAGGCGTAGGTTCGTCCGGCAATGTTCCCCAGGGCCAGTCCTTCCGGCTCCGGACCTTTATTGTCGCTTCTGGTGTCGAACGTGTCGGCGGTGCCGTTGGAATTGAAGCGTGCGGGGATTAGTGCAGCCGTCCGCTGCTCAAGTTCGTCGCCGCTGTCATAGATCAATCCACCATCCGCGTTCCGAATGCTGAACGAACGGGCGCCGAAGACGTAGAGCTTCTCAAAGTCGGGGTCCCCGTCCGTATTGCCGAGCGTCGTCGTGACGGTGAGGCGCCCAAGATGATCGTTATTACGCAGCCCGTCGTTTCCGGTGGTCACGTCGGGAAATCCCTGGGAGCCGAAGCTTGCGGCGTCAAGTGTGAGCGACCCCACTCTGGCTTCTTCGGAAAAGCCCGTATAGTCCCGGGCATCTCCCTCATTGGTGGTGACCAAGTAGGTCTTTCCTTTTACCCGATAGGCGGCGATGCTGTCCGGTTGGTACATGCCGAGCACCGGCCAGTTCCGAATGGTGATGGTACCGCTGTTGCTCGAACCGGGCACGTCGCGATCGCTCGCATCGAGCTTGTTTGCGGGCTGCAGATGATCCTTAAAGCCAAGGCCGATGATCTTGGTAAAGGTGGCGGAAGCAAGGTCCAGCACGGCTACTGCATTGTTTTCCTGTAAGGTCACCCAGGCGGTTCTGGAGTCGCGCGACACTGTGATGTATTCCGGCTCCAAATCCTTCGCGACGCTTGCGTTCGGCCCGAAGACGCGAATGCTAGACGCGTTCTCCAGAGGAATCGAGAGGCTGAATGCGGCAGTGCGAACGTCATTCTGTGTCAAGCCGGTGATGTCGCCGCGCATGTCGATGACACTTACCGAACCTTCGGGATCGACGGAATCTGGTTGGTTGTAACTATTAGGTTCGCCTTCGTTCGCGACGAGCAGCCAGCGGCCGTTCGGCGAAAACGTGAGCATATCGGGTAAAGGGCCGACCGTGAGGTGATTGAGCAACATTCCGCTTGTGCTGAAGAATTTCACGCTGCCCGGATCGGTTTTCACCGTTCCTTCCAGCGCGACGGCCACCACGCCTCGACTCACCGCGACACTGTTTGGTTTTCCGCCGAGTGGAATAGATTGGACGAGCACCGGGGTCTCAGGTGCTCCAAGATCGAGCACGTCGAGCCGACGAAGATTCAGATTAATGCTGAACAAGCGCTTCGAGATAGCATCAAAAGCTGAAATCTCCGTCCGAGGTTCGTCCGGATTGGTGCTCACGCCGGCGCTATATCGGCCGATCTGTTTCAATGTGATCTGTGCCGGATCAGACGCTGCAACCGAGACAGAAGCCCCCAAGAGTGTCACCAACCCGACTCCTGCGAACAGCCGCTCCATGCCCATAGATCTTCCTCCTGCTTTGAGAATGCGGTGAATACAAGGCACGATCAGTGCCTGATCATCATGTTGGAAGCGAGTTAGTAGATGATTACGCGAGCGTTAAAAGCGAGTAACAATTGAAGGAGGGAGTCCTAGGTGGTCACAGAGCAGTCAGTGTGTGCAGGTCGGCTTCCACCAGCGATGCACCACAAAACAGCCAGGTTATCACGGGTTGAGAAACCACATCGACTAAGTGGTGCCGCGACAAACAGTGCCCTGCCAGAAACTCTTGTAGAGAATTGACGTGGTCGAGTGCAGTCATGGGAAGTGCCGTATGAAGAACATACATACCTTCCGGTCATCCCCAGACCTTCTTCCCCCGTTTCAGCAACGTCTTGAAGAGCGGTTTCAGGTCTCGTCGAACGTTCTGGCGCCGCTGGTGCTGCCGTTCGACCATTTGTCCGGCGACAAACCCGGCGCGAGGGCTGGTTGAGTGCTTGAGGAACTGTCGAACATGCCGTTCGGCTTGGATGGCGTCCTGGTGAATGCCCAACAGATCTTGGACTGCCCGGGCAGACTTGATGAAACGGGTTGCGGGTTTGCCTGCTGAAACACGAGCCAGTTCGGCTGCATAGCGCGCGCGCTTGGTCTTGATTCGGATTTTATGCAGTGCGCTATCCGAGGGGGGTGTTCTCAGGCTTCTGATTGCCTTGCGCAGTTTCTTGAATGCCTGCCCGGCGAGATGGCGTACGGTCAATGGAGACTCGATGACGGAGGGTTCCTGTACGGCTTGTTGAAGCCGTCTGATCAATTCTAGATAGCGAGCGCTGGTGAGTTCGCTCAGAACCACCTGTTGCGCTGCGTCCCGTTGAGATCGAAGGTGAGAGATGAATGGCTCCAAGAGCTTGCGATCCTGCGCCTCCAATCCGGTCGATTCCTCCATAAAATAGGCGATCTGGACATCGAGATCACGGGGGGTCCCCAACACCTCGCTCAACCAGTCGAGCTCCTGGTCCAATGATGACCCCCATGCGGGGAGAAGGATCGGACGAGCGGTACGCAGCACCGCTCGCAAGCGTCTTACCGCGACGCGCATTTGATGCAGGCTCTCGCTCTCGGTTCCGAGCCTCGTGCCGGGATCATGAGCGAGCAGCCACTCAACATGCCGGGCAAGCGCGGACTTCAGATGTTCGCTCGCGGGCGCCTTTGCCTTGGGTTGCGCAGGTGAG
>JAEURV010000272.1 GCA_016788465.1 Nitrospira sp.
GAGAAAGATCGTGCCTTTATCGGCCAGCTCAAATCGTCCGGCTTTCTGCATGATGGCGCCGGTAAAAGCCCCTCGCTCATGTCCGAACAGCTCGCTCTCCAGAAGCCCAGTAGGAATCGCCGCACAATTCAGCTTCACGAATGTCCGTTCGTTACGTCCACTGAGTCGATGGATGGCCCTGGCAATGAGCTCCTTCCCGGTGCCGGTTTCCCCTTGAATCAAGACCGTTGAATCGGTCGGCGCCACAACCTCTACTTGCTTGAGCACCTGCTTGAGGGCATCACTGTCGCCGATGATGTCCTCAAATCCGTGCTCAAGCCGAAGTTCCTCTTCCAGATACAGTTTTTCCTTCGCTAGTTTGTCCTTGAGTTGAGCGATCTCTTGAAACGCCAACGCATTCTCCACTGCGACGGCGACCGGATTTGCCACTTGCTGGAGGAATTCCAGATCTGCTTCGCTATAGGCCTCTTTCTCCAAACTCACAAACCCCATCGCCCCCAACCGACGTGCTCCCGTGGTCAGCGGCACAAAGCAAAATGATCGGGAACTATCTTCCTGCATACAGCGCATGACCGTTGGCCAACGAGTTTCACGGGCAACATCCGGCACCAGCAAAGGCTGTTGGGTCTGCCAGACCAAACCAGCCGGAGTTTCATCAATAGGCTCCTCATGTCCGCCGATCAGATCGGCCGGCACATTGGCCTGAACCGTATGCAACCGCATCATGTTCTTCCCAGGATCGTAGAGAGAGAGCCCGACAAAATTAACACGCACCACGCGCGGCAGGCGCTGGGCAATCTCCCGAAAGAGTTCGTCGAGATCCCGATGCGCTGAAATAGCCTGCGCGACTTCCAGCAGGGCTTGATACCGTTCTGCTAACGTTTCACAAGGAGAGATGGGCGATCGGTCCATAGATAGAGCAGTATGAACCATCGCCCTTGGATGGCTCAAGAGGTCGGGGCAACGACCGACTGTACTCTTCCGGCGCGGCGCTTGCCTTTCTTATTTCTCAAGCGAACGACACTTCACGCTTGAGCGCGATGCGAGAACAACGCCGGCTGGCTTTTTCAACAGCCGGCTACAGCTTCTGATGCGTACCGTCGCAATAAGGCGGCGTCTTTGTGTGTTTACACTGACACAACGCCACTTCTTTGGTCTCATCGATGGTAAATTCCAGAGGCTCAAACCCGGTACCTTCATGAGCTCCATCGCAAAACGGCTGGTCCCTCGACCGTCCACAGGTACACCAGTAATAGGTCCATGCCTCCAAGGTCAGGACGTCGGGCTCCTTTGCTGCAATGCGTGGTTGTCCCATGAGTGCACCTCCCTCTGAATGGTTGAGGCTGGCTTGCGCGGGTGAGTATATCGTTTCAGGACTAACTTCGCACCTCCTCTTTCACGGTTTTCTTCGAGCACTCCCTCCCCTGGGACACATTGCGCAGCATTGTTCCCACAGTTTGTGGTATTTACCTTGCTCCAAATCGACCCTGACTCATCTCATTTATGCAACGCTTGTGCATGTAAGAGGGGTGGCCGTGCAACCCAATCCCGTCTTCTTTGTAGATCTTGCCATCGTATTCCTAGCCGCCGTTGCAGGCGGCACTCTCGCCCGGATGGCCGGGCAACCCCTCATCCTCGGCTACGTCCTCGGCGGGATCGCTATTGGTCCCTTTACGCCAGGACCAACCATCTCAGAACCTCACGCCTTCGAGTTGTTTGCAGATATCGGCGTGATTCTCTTGATGTTCTCAATCGGGCTCGAATTTTCCGTCAAGGACCTCGCGCGGGTGAGATGGGTGGCCCTAGCAGGCGGACTGCTTGGCATTCTGCTGTCGATCGGATTGGCCGTCGCGATGGGATCCCTGATCGGATGGCCGATCACGCAAAGCATCGTGATCGGGGCCGTCACGTCCATCGCGAGCACCATGGTCCTTGTCCGTCTCCTTGTCGATCGTGGAGAACTTCGTTCAGTGCATGGGCGGATCATGATCGGCATCGTCCTGGTCGAAGATGTCGCCGTCGTGGGGATGACCGTGCTGATGCCGGCTCTCGGCGAGTTTGACTCCGGACGGCTGCTACTAATCGGTCAGGCGTTGGCAAAAGCCGTGCTCATTTTAGTGCCGCTTGGCTACCTGGGCGCCAAGGTGATTCCTCACATCTTAACGCACGTCGCCCGGACCCAGAACCAAGAACTGTTCCTCCTCGTCACGCTCGCCATCAGCCTGGGAACGGCGGCGGTCACGCAGACGGTCGGATTGTCCCTCGCGCTGGGAGCCTTTCTGGCCGGCCTTATCATCAGTGCGTCGGAGTATGCGCACGAAACATTGGCCCGATTGCTTTCGCTCCGTGACGCGTTCGTGGCACTGTTCTTTGTCACGATCGGCATTCTGATCGACCCACGAATCATCGTTGAGAACCTTGCGCTCCTTGCTGCGATGATCGGCTTGATTGTGGCCGGGAAGTTCTTGATCCGTACCGGCATCGTGAGGCTGTCCGGATATTCCTGGGTGACGGCCATTCTCGTGGGGATCGGGCT
>JAEURV010000284.1 GCA_016788465.1 Nitrospira sp.
ATTCCCAGACTCCGACTCTCCCCACTGCCGTGGCCCTCGCGTACCGTTCCTCGCTCAGACGCAGGGCCTGTTCAACGCGCTTCCGCTCGGTGATGTTCCTCGCCGTACCCACCATGCGAGTAGGTCGGTCCAGCGCATCGCAATAGACCACACCGTTCCCTTCGATCCACTGCACCTCGCCGGTTGGGGGCACGATCCGATGTTCGGTACGGTAGGGCTTCCAACCGCTGAGAGCGTCTTCGATATCCGCCAGCAGCTTCGGCAGGTCTTCCGGATGCACCAATCGTTGATAGGCTTCAAACGTCCCATCGAACGAGCCGCGGGGTAACCCTTTCACCTCTTCACAGTTCTCAGACCAGATGATCTGATTGGTCACGATATTCCAATCCCAGGTGGCCAATTTGGCAATATCCATGGCCAGTCGAAGGCGATCGGCTTGGTCTTGATTTGCTCGTTCCAGCAACTTCCGTTCAGTGATGTTGATCGCCACACCCCCCAACAACTCATACTGCCCCATCTTGAGAGGGAATGTATTGACGAGCCAATGCTGGAGGATGCCGTCCGGACCTGGCAATGTTTCTTCCGTCTGAAGAGTCTGGCCCGATGTCAACACCACCTTGTCCTGTTGGGAAACCCTGGTTGCAATCTCCGTCGGCAGAAAGTCAAATACCGTCTTAGCCTTTAAGTCTCCTCTCGACAGACCTGACAAGGTTTCGAACGGAGGATTTCCATAGAGAAAGTGTCCGGCGGGATCTTTGATAAACGAGACCGCCGGACTATGCCGCATAAACGCATCGAACCGCGCCTCACTTTCCTTGATGGCGTCCAACATAGAGGCATGTTCGATGGCGAGTGCCGCAATAGAGCTCACCCGCTCTAGCAGCTTGAGGTCGGCCTCTTGTGGAGCCCGAGGCTCCCGATAATAGGCCGCAAACGTGCCGAGCACCCTGCCGGTCGAACCTTTTATCGGCTGCGACCAGCAGGCCCGCAAACCATGTTTCAAAGCAATATGCGCACAGCTCTCCCAGAGCGGGTGCACTGTGATGTCTTCCGCAATGATGGGAGTCCCGTGATAGGCGGCAGTGCCACAGGCGCCGGCAGCCGAACCGATCGGAATACTCCTGAGCAGGCAGATATACTCCTCCGGCAAACTAGGGCCTGCACTGAATACGAGAGCGGTTTGGTCCTGAGAAACCAGCATCACCGAGCCGAGCATGGGTTCCGTCACCACTTCAATTGCATGGCACAGGAACCTCAGCACATCATTGAGATTCGTCCCCTTCGCAACCAGCTCCAACGTCCGCTTCTCCGCATCGTGGAGCGCCTCGATCCGTTTGCGCTCGGTGATGTCCGTATGGGAACCCGCCATGCGAACCGGCTTCCCATCGTCGCCACGAACCAGACTTCCACGGGCATTGATCCAGCAGTAGTCTCCGTTCTTCTTGCGCATTCGAAATTCGACATCGTATCGTTCAGCCGTCCCGTCAAGATACCGGCCGAGTTGAGCCAGAACGGAATCTCGATCGTCAGGATGCAGTCGTGATTCCCATTCGCTATAGGCACTCGCTAATTCGGTATCCTCATAGCCGAGCATGGTTTTCCATCGCGGCGAAAAGTAGGTTTCATTGGTGTCGAGATTCCAATCCCAGATACCATCATTCGCCCCCTGAATCGCGGCCCGGAACCGATCCTCGCGCAGCCTCAGCGCGTTCTCGGCTTCCACCTTGAGACGACGGTTGTGAAACCCTTCGAGCAACTGCGCACAGGTAGAGAGGAATGGTTCCAGATAGACGAGCCCAGCTTCGTCATATCCCTCGGAACGCTTCGCGAGCCCGACTATACCGAGCAACTGCTTTCCTCGATCGATTGGCAGGGCGAGAAAAGCGTTTGCGACAGAATGTCCGGAGAGCAATTCATGCGTGCCTGGATCGTTCAGCATAACTGGCTCACGGGTCGTCAATACCCGCTCACAGAGCACGATGAGATTTCTACACTCCGGGCTCTGAGCGGCTTGCGCCGTCACCCCCTTCACCTCTTCACTCAAGGTAAGAGCCCTAATGGCCTGCATTCGCAGATAAGGCACCTGCTCTGCATCTCGTACCACCTCACAGATCACTCCATATTCGCTCCCGCTGAGCTTCAAGAGCTCTTGGAGGAGCATGCCGCAGACCGACTCCGGTTCGGCATCATCGATGAAGTGAGACTGCACCCGGCTGATCGCAGCCAACAGACGTTCGGAGGATTGCTCGTTCCGCTCCACGGACTACGCTTCTCCTCGTTGTCCTTGCACGAGTGGGTTGACACTGGACAGCACGTTACGACACACCTCAGGCCAATCGGGAGAAGAAAGGAAATAGTGCCTACCTGTAGAAATTGAGAGATTGCCTCTGGCCAGAGACAACGGAGGGAGCGTTGGATGATCCTCGGACAGGCCTTGACCTACAGCCTTACCCACTCAGTCTCCATCGCAGTAAA
>JAEURV010000313.1 GCA_016788465.1 Nitrospira sp.
TTGAGTGCGCTATCGTCGGTCACCGGTTCCGCTCTCGCAACCACCGGCAGCAGGATCAGCAGGGACATCAACAGAGCGACCATCGAGGAGATCTCCTTCCAGTCACATCGTGTTTCGTAGCGGACGGCGCCCACACTAGCAACCTCCCCTTCATTTTTCAAAATAGATAAAACAGATTGGATCTATCGTGAAATCCGATGTATAGTGATGGCCCCCTATTGTGACGGAGGAGGCCGTATGGAGTGGTTGAACTACCATCATCTCCTGTATTTTTGGTCCGTCGCCAAACATGGGACCGTGACCAAAGCCTCGGAAGAGCTTCGCTTGGCGCAGCCCACCCTCAGCGGCCAGATTCATCTCCTAGAAAATACCTTTGGAGAAAAGTTGTTTATTCGAACGGGCCGGCGCCTCGTGCTGACGGAGATGGGCCAGCTCGTGTTCAAGTACGCGGACGACATCTTCGCGACCGGGCAAGAACTCCTCAGTACTGTCAGAGGAAAATCCGACGGGCAACCGACGCGGTTGGTAGTCGGGATCGCAGATGCAGTCCCCAAGCCATTGGCGACCCAACTGCTCAAGTCGGCCCTGAAGATGTATCGGCCCACCCGCTTGATCTGCCAGGAAGATAAACTGCGCCAACTGTTGACCGATTTGGCTGCGCACCGGTCAGACTTGGTGATTGCCGACACACCGGCCCCGCCTGGACTCAAGGAGCAAACGTACAACCATCCTTTAGGCGAATCCGGCGTGAGCTTGTTCGCAACGGCGAAGTTGGCCGGGCAGTACCGTCGAGATTTTCCGCACTCCTTGCGCAACGCGCCGCTCCTCCTCCCGACTTCGACCGCCGTGCTTCGTCGGCTGATGGACCAATGGATGGTGAATCATGGAGTCCATCCCAACGTGGTCGGCGAGTTCGATGACAGTGCCACCCTCAAAGCCTTCGGCCAGGATGGCCACGGAGTCTTCCCTGGCGCCACCGTGATCGAGAAGGAGATCTGTCGTCAGTATCAGGTGCAGGTGGTCGGTCAGCTGAACGGGCTCGTCCAGCATTTCTACGCCATCACCGTGGAACGGCGGCTGAAGCACCCGGCCGTCCTTGCGCTTGTCCGCACCGCCCGACGCGAGTTGCTCAGCTAGCAGGGCGTTAGAAAGTCCTCCGGCGGCGTTCTCGCGTCGCTTTCAAACACGTGAAGCGTCATTCGATCAGGCAAGTAGACGCCCGACGGCTTTCAGCAAGTGTGCGCGCTCCTGACTCGTGAGCTCTTTCCACTCGCCGGTGCGCAGCCCATCGACCGTGATGTGCATGATCCTGGTTCGATGCAGCATGACCACCCGATAATCGAGCGCGTGGCACATCCTCCGGATCTGTCGATTCCGCCCCTCGGTCAGGACAATGCGGAACCGATCACGCCCGACTCGACTCATTCGGCAGGGTTTGGTCCGGCTCCCGAGGATCACCACACCCTGGGCCATGCGATCCAGAAAAGCCTGATCGAAGGGACGATTCACCTGCACGACATACTCACGCTCGTGTCCGAATTCAGTACGGAGAATCTCGTTCACGATGTCCCCGTCGTTCGTCAGTAAGATGAGCCCGGACGAATCTTTGTCCAGCCTCCCGATCGGGAAGATCCGCTCCGGATGTCCGATTTCGGCGATGATATTTCGAGGGACATGCGATTCGCTCGTCGTCGTGACCCCGACCGGCTTATGGTACTTGATGTAGAGGGGGGCTCTTCCCCAAGCCAGAACCTGGCCCTCGCGCGCAATGACGTCCGAGGGTTCGACCTGATCGCCGAGCTTGGCCACACGGCCGTTGATCGTGATCACTCCAGACTCAACCAATCGATCCGCTTCACGCCGTGAACAGATCCCCTGTTCGGTGAAGAACTTATTGATACGGATCGTCTGAGCCACGAAGAATCAGCCTCATCGCCGGATACTCAAACAGGTTTCTCTTCTCACCCACCCAACCCCGGCGCGCCGAGACGCGCCTTTCCCCGGGTCGGCCGCAGCGAGCGAAGGCGCGAGTCGTACGTCTCTCTGCACGTCGAGCGTCTGAGTGAAGCGAGAACGAAGCGGACGGCCTGTGTCAGGATCCGGCTCAATGGACGCGGCGACCGGCCCTGATTCGACCGAGTATGCGATAGATCAGCCGCGCAATGGAAAACTGCGGCGCGACAAATCCTTCGATGGGGGCAATCTCGCTGATGTCCATCCCCACGATGCCTGGGCCGTTGGCAAGGGCGGTGATGAGATTGAGTGTGTCGTACCATCCAAGCCCACCGGGCTCCGGAGTGCCTAAGGCCGGAATAATCGACGCATCCAACCCATCGCAATCGAACGTCACGTACACCGGCGTTCGGCAGGCCGCGACGACGTCAGGAATCCATTTCGCCGCTTTCCCTTCGTACGGGCCGGACGGGTCAAGGATGGTTGCTGCAAAGAATGTCTTAATGCGGTCTACCGTGTCGATTCGAACGATCTCTTCCGGACTGATCGAACGGATCCCCACCTGCACAAGCGGTAGCCCGTCGTCCACTACCCTCGCCATGACACTGGCATGACTGAACGGATTCCCTTGATAGGCCTCCCGCAGATCTCCATGTGCGTCGATTTGTACCACCGTCATCTTCGGATATCGCTTGGCATGAGCCCGAATCGCACCCAGCGCACCGGTGTGTTCGCCGGTAAGTGTGACCAGAAACCGTCCGGACTCGATGTGCCGTGAAACGAACGCTTCGATGGCGTCGACGGCAGCGCGATCGACCTTACCGTTCAATTCCAGCGGGGATGTCGTGGCTACTCCACCCCATTCTCGATAGGGCTCACATCGCAGTTGCTCGTCGTAGAATTCCACCTGTGCGGAGGCTTCAAGAATAGCCGAAGGGCCTCGGTCCGAACCACGGATGTAACTGGAGGTATGCTCGTAGGGAGCCGGTAGGATGTAGACGCCAGCCTGGTCCGGATGGCACCAGGGCTCATCGATCCCCAGGAAATTATGGTCTGGGCCTTCCCAGCCAACGGGAAGCGTCATGGGCTTTCATCCCTTCGCGGAGTGCGCGACCGAGGCGTACCTATGCAGGCGAACCCCACAGGCATTTACCGGCGAGGACGGGCGGGCACGTTTTCCGGTGGGATAAACACGGCCAGCGCAATAACCGTCGTCCACTTACCCTTCTTTCCGACGGCCGACTGAGTAATATTCAACGTCTGTACGATCTTTCCGCCCATTTTGAATACCTGTTCCCGCTCTTTCCAGGCAACGTTGGGATCGAACTCGACGCCCAACGTCGTCGCCAGCATCTGCGCCGCCAAATCTTCCGTGTACTCTCCCGTCTCTTCATCCGTCTCGCCATGGGCATGGTGTTCAGAGAGATACCCGTAGGTCCCGCGATCGGTCGGCTTAGCAAGCCCCACGGAGGCCGACACGAGTTGGTTCCGCTCATTGGTTTCGGAACGGGCCATGACGCAAAACGTAATTTCACCGGGCTTCAGCAGTTGCTCACCGCGCTTCCGGGGGATGATCTTGCAATGCGGCGGAAGGATGGAGGACACGCTGACCAGGTTGCAATAGGCCACGCCAGCGCTGCGCAACGCCTCTTCAAAGGAGGCCAGCTTTTCCTTGTGGACTCCCACCCCTCTCGTGAGAAACATATGCGTAGGTACCATCATCTCCCCTTTCGTCCGGCTATCCGCCTTTCTGGTTGTTCGGAAATTGTTGCGTGACGTGCGTTCAAGCGGTCAGCCTGCTAAACACACTGCTCCGTACCAGCGGTATTGGGCGTTTGTTGTAGCAAGATTGAACCGGCTTCGCAATATCTTCTAGACACTTTTTTCGGATGGATTGGATGGCTCCTTGAGGTTCATGACGAGCATCCGAGGTTCGGTCATGTCTTCGATCGCGGCGCGGACACCTTCGCGGCCCAATCCCGAATCCTTCACACCGCCGTACGGCATATGGTCCGCCCGAAATGTCGGAATTTCGTTCGCCAAGACGGCTCCGACTTCAAGGTGACGAAACGCGTAAAAGATCTTGTTGATGTCCTGGGTAAAAAGGCCGGCCTGTAGGCCAAAGTCAGATTGATTGAGCAGCGCCACGGCCTCACTGAGTTGCCGATAGGGCGTCACCGTTACGACCGGGCCGAACACCTCTCGACAGGACACTTTCATCTCAGGCCTCACATTCCCTAACACCGTGGCCTCAACCAACGAGCCTATGCGCTTCCCACCCAAGAGCACGCGCGCCCCATCAGCCACTGCTTCGCTGATCCAGCTCTCCACCCGCTGCGCAGCTGCTTGATCGATGAGGGGGCCGATGGTCGTCGTCTCATCGGCAGGATCTCCTAGCTTGAGCCGAGCCACATGCATGAGGAGCTTCGTCGTAAACGCATCGACGACCGCCTGATGCACGAAGACCCGCTGTACCGAAATGCAGGTCTGACCGGCATACCCGAACCCGCCTGCGGCGCATCGCTGCGCGGCCAGCTCAAGATCAGCATCCGGCTCGATCACCACACCCGCATTGCCGCCGAGCTCAAGCGTGACTTTTTTCTTTCCACATTTGGCCTTCAACATCCAACCCACCGACACACTGCCGGTGAAACTCAGCAGTTTGAACCGAGGATCGATCACCATCCGCTCGGCAAGGGCATTGTCGCAAGGCACGACATTCAGTCCACCTGGAGGAACACCGGCTTCAAGCGCGATCTCGCCGAGCAGCAACGCCGTCAACGGCGTCTGCGGGGCCGGCTTGATCAGGATCGGATTCCCTGCCGCAAGGGCCGGCGCCACTTTGTGCGCCACGAGATTCAATGGAAAGTTGAAGGGCGTGATCCCGAGAATCGGACCGATCGGGAACCGACGGAGGACACCGAGATGGGTATCAAAGCCCGGCGTCCAATCAAGCGGCACCACCTCACCGGCAATCCGTCGAGACTCCTCCGCCGCCACGGTGAAGGTTTGGATGGCTCGACTGACTTCCCGCTTGGCATCAGTGATCGGCTTCCCCGCCTCAGCCGTAATGGTCTGCGCACACTCGTCTCGCCGTCGGTAGAGCAACGCCGCGATCTGTTGGAGGATGTTATACCGGGCATGTCCCGGCAACTGCGCCATCACCGCCGCTGAGCCGGACGTCGAAACGACGGCCTCTTCTACATCGGACTCGGTGGCTTGAGCGACCTGCGCGATGGATTTCCCGGTGAACGGATCGACGACCGGAGTCGCGACCGCACTTTGTCTCCACTGGCCATGAACGAGAAATGGACGGGATTCCTGCACGGGAAGATTCGCTGGAGTCTCTTGGATGAGGTTGGTATTAATCCGCCGCTTCCACCGACGCAGCAGCTTCGGCCGCCGGTTGCACACTCGCGGCGGCCTCCTGCGCGGCAATGGCTTTGGTAATCAGTTCATCCGTTCCCCAATCACGAATCGCCTCCAGGGTAAACCCTTCGTAGGTCGAGACGCCATGACAGGACGGACAATCCGGCATCGGAACTTTTCGATAAAAGACCTCCGTGAGGCATGCCATACACACCCAGAAGTCGTCATCGCGATGAGAGACCGGCCAGAACGATTGCATCGAAGCCATAGGGATACCTCTCCCTTGTGTGATACAGAGGACTATCGCACCTGAGTACCGATGTCAACCCTACGCGCACAAATCCACCTTCGTTTCGCATTCCTCAGCCGCCCACTCACGCTATTTTGTGCCGCTCGCTAACAATCGATCGATCTCTTCCGCGAACATCTCGAACGGAAACGCGCCCGGAATAGCCACGGCCGGTTCCTTTTCCGTGGGCTCCGTCGCGGTCCGTACGAGGATAAACCCAGGGGTTCCATGAAACCCCCACTGGTTGGCCTCCTGTCGATCTTCAAAAATCGCTTTCGTATAGCGTCCGTCGCTCAGACACCGCTCAAACGCTGCTTGATCCAGCTTCAACGCCGCCGCATGGCGCCGATACACTTGTTTGTCCAGCTGCCCCCCTTCGGAAAACAACCGATCATGCATCCCCCAATACTGGCCTTGCGCACCGGCACATCGTGCCGCCGTCGCCGCATCGAGTCCCGCCCCTTGATCGCCCCTCGGAAAATCTCGATACATGAACCGCACTTTCCCTGTATCGACGTAGCGCTCCTGAATGCGCGGCCATGTCTGCTTGAAGAACTTCAAACAAAACCCGCAGGTAAAATCTGAGTATTCAATCAACGTGACCGGGGCATTAGCTTGCCCCCTTACCCGGATATCGGCCTCCCCGGAATTTCCGGCGGATACCGATGCTGCGCACAAAAGCATGCTCCCTAGGACGGCCAGCCACACCCGCTGTCCCCTCGACCAGTTCATGAACCGCGTACGACTCCTGCTTTTTTTCTCTCCAGCAATCCCATCATCAGCAACGGCCACACCACGGTGGCATCGCTCAAGACTTCGGCGAATCGCCCACCGTCTTTCGGCGCCACAAATTTCCCCCAGGAGAGCCCTTCCTGATACGTACAGCCGCTGAGCCCCCCCCAATAGTCCGGTTCGGGACAAATTCTCACGCCATAGTGAAATCGAGGCGGTGTCACGTTCAGCCCTAACCGAAGGTTGCCCACTTCAACATAGGGGCCGACTTGTTGCGCCCAGTTGCGTGGCACGCCGCCACCGATCGTAAAAATTCCCCGTCGCTTCGCGGAGAGCAT
>JAEURV010000057.1 GCA_016788465.1 Nitrospira sp.
ACGAACCGGCCCACAACCTGCCGAAAGTACATTTCCGTAATCACGTTCGTGCCATACACGCCGACACGGAGGCGAGGAATATCCACGCCTTCGCTGACCATGTTGACTGCGACCAACCACTGCTGCTTCTTGTGTTGGGCAAACTCTTCAATCGTGTGGGAAGCAGCGGGGTCATCCGACACCGCCACCTCTGCCTTTGTACCGGTCACGCGAGCAACCAACTCTGCCACCCATCGTGCATGATCCTGATCCATACAGACGATCAGTCCACCGGCATCCGGCTGTTCCTCTTTCCGGAGGCGGGTCAGCTGCGCATGGGCATCGGTGATGACGGGGCCGAGCCAGGTGTCTTGCAGCAGCGCCGTTTTCAATCGTTCACGTTGCCGATTGAACGTCAATCCATCCTGAAATGTCGCCTGGTGCTCACGACCGTCTGACAACCAGCTCAGTTCACCCTCATAGCTTGGGAAGACGATCGGCCGACAGACATTGTCGCGGATCGCTTCGGTATACCCATAGGAAAAATCGGCCCGGCTTTCGTCATGCTCATAACGAATAAACGGGATTGGATTGTTGTCGGACCGAAAAGGCGTTCCCGACAAAATCAAGCGAAACACAGCAGGCTCAAATGCCGAGCGAAGCGCCCTTCCCCAATTCTTACCATCACCGGCATGATGAAGTTCGTCGAAGATGAGCAATGTCTTCTTGCTCTTGCAGACTCGCTGAAAAGTCTCCGGAGCCAAGCAGACTTGTTGATAGGTCACCACCGCGCCATGATAGTCGGACGCTTCCGCCGGCTGATCGTTGGTCAGAGTTGGATCAAGCTGGAGCCCGATCTTCCCTGCGGCTTCAGACCACTGCTTGCGAAGGTGATTGGTCGGGCAAACGACCAGTACTCGAACCGCCGCTTGTGTGGTCATAAACTCATGCGCAACACGTAGAGCAAAGCGAGTCTTGCCTGCCGCAGGCGTGGCCATCGCTAAAAAATCTTTGGTCTGATGGGTACAGACCGCCGACAGCGCTCGTTGCTGCCAATCACGAAGAGGCGCAGTCCAAGCAGGTAATTGCTTCATGGCCGATGCATTATTACCAGTTTATCGAAGGGAGCCTAGCCCGCATGATTCATGACGGTTCGTAACGAAACCGCCAAGACGCGGCGCGAGACAGGCGCGCGGAGCCTTGAGAGACCGAAGCATACTTGAAACAGCATATTGAGGTCACGAAGGGCGAACCTGCCCGCCTGGCTTCTAGAAAACCGTGACCAGACTCGTCGCAGTAACGTATCGGCGGTTGCAGTAGAAGCGCTCATGAAGTATGCGGGCTAATCCAACCAATCCCGGTCCTGCAGTTTCTTCGGCAGGTATTTTTTGGTCAGGTACTGGAAATCTTTGTTGGCCAACGCATCGAGCTCGTATTTCAAGCCACTGGCCAGCATGCGCTTAATCTCCGCCTGCCAGGCCGGCTTCTTGAACCACTGGTAGTTCAACAGTTCCTTTGCACGGGCAATATCTTTCTCGTTGAGCTTGATGCCGACGTTGCGCGGCAGCTCATAGTTCTCGGGATCAGCACTCGACAGGCCCACGAACTTGGCCTTGGGAATGGCCATCCGTTGGCTCTCAAAGGCCAAATTGATCGAGCCCTGTTTGACCACAGAATAGATGTAGTACCCCCACGGATCATTATCGACCAGGACATAGACCGGCAACCGATGTTCTTCGTGCAGGCGACAGGCTAAGCGCCGCACACCCCGTGGAGGTTGACCGTTTCCGGTCAGGAGAATACAGTTATAACGACGCCAGAATTTGTCCTCCGAGAGCCTGTTCCACTGCGTCCCCTTCTCGACCAGTAGCACGAAGTCCGCTGTGCAACGCCTGATCTCCAAATACTCCGGCTCGACGATCGAGGGAACCGAGTAACCGCCCTTTCCGAGCTTCGAGCAATCGACACGATCACCGTCGTCGCCGAACACCACCGGCCCTACGATACTGCCTCTGTTTTCAGCACTGACATGGAGCTCTTCTCGAAGCGCGGCAAGCGACACCTCGAGATCTTCGATAACCGGATCAGACTCGTCCTGCGCATCGAACGTGTTTTCGTGAGAATCTTTGATCGTGTGTTTCGTGCGGTAGTAAATTTCGCGAAGCGACGTCGTGAGATCGGCCCGCTGCAATTCGGAGAGCGCATCGGCGACCAGGACCGTCTGCATGAATCTCTTCGCCATGCCGACGTTGAAAAATGACCGCTCCTGTTTCTTGCTCCCCATCTCGATCAGGCCCTTCTTTTCATTGAAGGCCACATTGGAAAGAGCACGGATCGGGATCTGAAACGTTGGATCCTTCGACCGTTCAGCCGCTTGGATCACGACATCAGCCAGACTGATCAGCTTTTTCTCGACCACGGTAGGTTGCTTTGTTTTCGTCGTCATAATGTCCTATTTTGGTTTGCGCAGCGCCGCAGCCCTTGTCGACTGAGAAGACTTTCCTTGGGAATTCTTCTTCACTTCTGACTTTCCGGCGAAGAGCGAACCTTGCTCTTGTTTTGCCGATTGTTTCTTGGGCAAGTTTTTCGTGCGACTTTCCGCGGCACCTTTCTCCTTTAAAGCCGGCTCATCAGGTGACGGCGGCACACTCAGCAAATCGGGCGTGGCGATCGGCGCTGCTCCTACTTGATCAGCCTCGACTTGGCTGGCCACTGCCGTCTCGCCTTCGATACCTTCTGCTGTCACGATGATGGAGTGCGGCAGTCCTTCAGGCCCAGCTCCGGTCTTGCCCAAAGCGTGGTCGGTTTTCTGACCCCCGGTACGGGCGGCTGCGATCTTCAGGAGCTGTCCCTTGAGTTTTTCTTTTGGTAACTTGCCGCCCTTGAGTCGATTGCAGGCATCGACAACTTCTTCAATATACAGTTCGAAAATATTCCGACGTCGAAATTCGCTTGCAGCCCGTTCACGACGACGCACGAAGAGTCCTAACCGCCTACCGCACTCGCGAAGCGCAAGAGTGATTTCCTTTTGGATTTCATCGTAGTCGGCGATTGCTTCTTTGGACTCACTCGTAAAGGGCACCCAGACCGAAGCCATATGAACGAAGATCACCATCGGCCCGCCAGGCAAAGCCCCACGCGACTGGGTCAACCCATAGTTCTTCCACGTCGTGCTCAGCACGGCTTTGAAGGTTGAACAGGCCGATTGCTGATATAACAACGGCACGCGATTCGCGTAGCGAATGACCCGAGCGAGCTCTGAATCTTCTTCCTCGCCCTCACCCTCAGCTTTCGGCAGCGTGGGCTGCTGAGGCTTGTTCTGATCCTGCGGTCTGTTGCCATAGGCCAATCCCGCCTCAATGATGAAGGGATTGCCACGATATACGGCCGGTGGCCGGCTGACTGCGGTATAAAACTCCCCTTTGATCTGTTTATAAAGCCCGGAGAGAATCGCCTTCTCGCCGATCGGTGAAATACAATTGGTCGGCGGCGCCATAAGTTTCGTCTCTTGCAGGGTCTTGTAGAGCGTTTCGGCCACAGGCCCCTTCAGTTCACGCGGCTTGGCATCAGGTGACACCTTCGCTGCCTTGCAGACCTCCTCAGCGATCTGAGCAGACACCCGACAAAAATCGCTTTCGAGGAACCCTGCAACCGTGTGACTCTTCGTATCCTGCAACATCTTGAGCAACATCCCGAACTCGATCCCGTAGGGATGCGGCTTAATCTCGCGCGGTTGCGGCGGCAGCTCATGATAGGTACGTGCA
>JAEURV010000067.1 GCA_016788465.1 Nitrospira sp.
ATTGTGAAACGTTGGCCACAGACATACAGCTCCTCCTGGTTACATTGTGATCTGTCCCTTGTGAGCCAAAATCTTGAAGAAGGATTCATCCACATCTTCCGTGTCTCGTTCCTTGATGGACTCAAATTCCCAAACCACGTCCGGGCCGCCTCACGACTTCACCATCGTGCGTTTGAGCAACGGTCGTAGCGAAGGCAGCGGCATCGCGTTCAACACGTCTTCCTTTTCCAGCAGTCCCCGGCGCGCTTGCCCGACCCCATAGCGAAGATGTTCAAATTCAAGGACGCTGTGGTCGTCGGAATTGATGCTGAGCATCACGCCGACTTCATGAGGGAAATCACGGAGTGTGCGAGCTGCATTGCGATAGGCGCGAATACGGAATGGGTTCGATCCTTCGATCTCGAGCAGGTCTGCGATCTCTTCGAACAGCGCCGCGACATCGGCATTATGCACCGGCATGTTGCACCACACCCTTCACGCAACGACCGACAAGAAACGGTGTCACAGAGTGCTTAGCCTGCATTATTCATGACGGTTCGTCGTGAAGTTGCGCCGTCGCATCGCGAGACGGGCACGCAGAGCCCCAAGAAAGCGAGGCAGACTTGAAACAGTATGTCGAGGTTGCGAGGGGCGCGCCTGCCCGCTGAAGGCTCGTCGCAGCAGCGTTCCTGACATGAATAATGCAGGTTAGCCTCCTTCTGCGTAGAGACCGTTTCTTGGCCGGCTGGACTTTCGTCCGTCTGGCTCGCTCCCGTTCCCTTTCCAGCCTCAGCTTCTTGAACCGCTTTGCCTGGACCTTCGGCAGATTCTTAAACGGAGGGCGCTGCTTCATCCCGAGTCCTCCCGACTCTCAACAGCTAAGTTCGACCACGCTTTTCCTTCTTCAGCCGTCGCCTAACTAGATGAGACGGCTGCCTGTTGCTCTCGTCCCTGCAGGACCTGTACTTGTGATACATGCTTGCGCCCCAACCGGCTATCCGCTCAATTCCTCCCCAGGTCTGTGAACTGATTCTTCACAGTTCTCGTCCTTGAGGAACGCCCAACACCGTTCACCCAATGGCGAAAGAGGCAACAGCCTCACCGGGACTACTGTCCCGTAATGCTACAGATGACTTCATCATCTTCACGGCATTGCAGTCTCGTAATGATCTAAATCATCGCATTTTCTAAGAAGACACCCACGAACCCTTCTTCCCTCCACCCGTGGCACTGTCGATGCACTGGCCTGAAAGTGGAAGCGGTTGAGTCGCGGAAGGGAGGACAATGATGACACAAGCGGCAACGACACAGACTGTCATGGACATTGTGCTTCGTTCGCCAGGTTGCGACCTCGAAGAGATCGTCCATCAATGCCCGGGGCTGACGTGGAATCAAGTGTTCCTCGAGGTCGATCGACTCAGCCGGGAAGGCGACGTGGTCCTGAAGCTACAACAACCGGAGCATTACAGCGTAAAGCCCTGTAGGAGACACTCATAACAATACAGAAGGAGGCGATGGTCATGAGCGGACTGACACGATGGGAACCGACGACAAGATGGAACCCTTTCAAAGAACTCGAAGAGATGGAGAAGCGACTCTCAAGCTACTTTGGACGTACACCAACCTCTGCCGGCAGCGACAAGAAGGAAGCCATTTCTGTTGCCGAATGGGCGCCCCTGGTGGACAT
>JAEURV010000110.1 GCA_016788465.1 Nitrospira sp.
CGAACGACGAGTATTGTCGCAGCGGCCTGTCATTGGCTGAAGTAGAAGCATTCCCGGACACCTATGGTCCGGTCAGTTCATCGAACAGGCCCCAGGCCCACGGGGATCACCGCAACTACCGCAAGAGCCTGAAGTTCCAGATGAGGCCCAACTGGCCGTGGCTCCCACGCCAAAAGCTGAGAACTGTTTCTCAAGCTTCGTCGCTTTACATTGGGGACAGGCCGCTTCTGCTGTCCCCTGAATCAACAACTCAAAACGATGATTGCATTCACTGCAGACATATTCGAAGATAGGCATACAGAACAACTCCTTGGTTGGAGAAGATATTATAAGATCACCTCCGGCGAATCGCAACGAGAGGGTCAGGATGTATCAGGAAGAAAAAACGTTTCACCTTCGTGTGACGCTCGAAGCTTCGTTCCCCGATGACTATGATGGGGAAGAAGACGAGTCCGGTTGGGTCCGGGAATGGGAAGCACGGATCAAACCCCAGTTGATCAAGTCAGTGTTCGAATCACTTCGGCAACAGAGAGGCTGGTCGTCGCATGTTCGGAACCGAGGCGTCTCACCCGCCGATGAGATCGAGATTGTCGTGAGTAAAGACTTCTCAAAATCCATTCCCCTTGGCTTTGAACGATGACCGTTCCCCCTGACATCGGCCTCTATGTTCATATCCCGTTCTGTCAGCATCGCTGTCATTTCTGTGCCTTCTACCTTGAAATTGCTCACGTCGATCGCATGGCGAGATTCTCTTCAGCCTTCAGGCACGAAGTTCGACTGCAGAGCGGTGAGAACCCTCTCCATGGGCGCATGCTCCAGAGTATATATTTTGGCGGCGGGACCCCGACCGCCCTTCCACCCGATCAACTGGTTTCTCTGCTGAGATTGGTACACACAACATGGCCGACCAGCCCCACGGCAGAGATCACGGTGGAGGCCCACCCTTCGTCCGTCACCCGTGAAGGACTGACGATCTTGGCCGAAGGCGGCTTCACGAGAATCAGCTTCGGAGCAGAGTCGATGAGAGAACAGGATTTTCTCCCCATCGGTCGGCATGGACAGGTGCAGGAAACGGCAACCGCCGTTCAAGCGGCCCGGGAAGCCGGTTTTGTCAACATCAACCTAGACCTCATGTACGGACTCCCCGGCCAATCACTCCAGGGTTGGCAACATACCCTGGAATTGATTCTCGCCCTCGACCCGTCTCATGTCTCTTGTTATGCTCTCACGATTGAGGATGGGACGAAACTGGCTCAGGACATTGCGCAACACCGAGTGCAACCGGTCGACGACGGACTTCAGCTGGACATGGAGTCTTTAACCGCAGCACTCCTTACGCAGGCGGGGTTGGTTCAGTACGAGATCTCGAACTATGCCAAACCGGCATGGCACAGTCGTCACAACCTACTCTATTGGACCGGAGGTGAGTATCTCGGCCTTGGACCGAGCGCTCAATCATATGTGAACGGAGCCAGGTTTGGCAACGTAGCGGATCTAGACCACTATGTGGCCTGCCTGCACGAGAACCGCCTGCCCACCACCGATTGCACCAGACTGTCACGCAGTGAACGGGAACGTGATGCCTTAGTGTTCGGGTTACGCCTCCTCCGCGGTGTCCCCCTTGATGCGATCACCGGTGCCGGGCGCAATTCTGAAATCGATCACCTGATAGCAACCGGGTTCCTGAATACCGATCGAGAGCGTCTCTGGTTAACGCCGTTGGGGAGACGGTATGCAGATTCGGTAGCCGAACGCCTGTTCTGAACCAGAAGCGCCATGGTTTAGATCGGTCGCCTCGGCAACCAGAACTCCTGATGCTCATCCCCTGGAGTCCTGCCCTAATTGACAAGTTGCTCATGTTTGGAGAAAACTACAAAGAGGCTGCGAGGAGCCCTATGCCGGTCAACATGGACCCATCAAAGAAACGCCGACGTTCCCAGGCACCAGATATCCAACAAGCGTCAAACGCCACTATCGCGGGTACAGTTTCGTCTCAGCCCATTCAGACCTTTGGGTTTGAAACGGAAGAAGATCGTGAAAAAGAGCTTGCTGATGCTGAGTTGAGAAACCTGTGGGAAGCGACGGAAGTGATCGATATGGACAAGGTATGAACATCAAGAAAGGGATCCGGTCACCCGACTGAGAACAAGACGCATTGCCTCGTACGGACGACGACTCCCGCTGCATGCCAACACCAGCCACACCAGAAACTATTCCCGATATCGGGGAAGAGATTCATACCGGCGCCGGAAACGGATTGGAATCCCGCGTTGTGGTATACAATTGCGACTGCCACACCTATAAACAAGTCATCGACCTGTTCTGCCGCTTCATCCCCGGCATGACCTCAGCAAGAGCCTTTGAGCTCGCCTATCGCATCGACCACGAAGGAGAAGCCATCGTCTTTACAGGTTCAACCGAACGGGCAGACGATATCGCGGCAAAGCTCGCAGGAGGTGGGCTCAGGGTCGTTGTCCAGTAGCGCTCTCGGCGAAACCTACTTCTTAGACTTGGCTTTAGGCTTGGCCACCGTTTTCTCCACACCGGAAGACTTGTCTGACGAACCTTTCGCCGCCGACTTCGGCGATTTCTTTCTTCCATTCGCCTGATCTGCCTTGCCGCTCTTGTCGGCAGCCTTAGACCTGCTTCCCGACGAGGATTTCACCGGCGCCATGTACGTGGAGGTGCGGTTGACTTTTGCCAACTGATCTCCATTGAGCACGCGCACTTGATACAACTCAAACAGTTTGCTGATGGCTTTCGTATCACCTCGTCTCGCTGCACTAAGCAGCTTTCGACGTTGATTCATCTCTTCTTCTTCGGTATGCGAAGCAGCTCGTCGTTCCATACCCATCCTCTCTAATCAACAATCACTGGTCGGTCAGGCTCCCGAGCCTTGAACACCCAAGTCTAAGAAAATTAAGGGAGTATATCAGAATCGATGGTTTTTTGTGAATCTTAAACAATACCTTTGGTAACGGAAATAAGGCTCTTGAGGAAGGACATCACCAACCGGTATAACATCTTGTAGACAAGCCTGACACTTAATTCGGAGAGGAGTTTGGATATGGAACATCGGCCGACCCCATCGACTGTTACGGATGACCCTCAGGCACGGGAGCTTCTTCGTCGTGCCTTCGAAGCGACGGCCCGATGGCCAAAGGATTTCAAAGGGTTCACTGCCGGTCTCACCGTGAATGTGAACGGCAAAGAAACAGCCGGGTCCGTCATGGTCAAGAGTCCCCGTGAAGTGTCGGTTCAACTCAGCGACGGCGACATCCAAAAGTGGGCACAAGAACAGCTGGGCATGATTGCAGTCCATCGTGGTCCCCGGAGCTTCGACGAGTCTGACGGCAAATATGCGTTGACCATGGAAGAAGATGGTCATCCCTTCGGAATCAAACTGACGATCCACGGCTCCAATTCCTACTATCGGCTCAAGGACAACCGCATTACGCAAATCAACCGTAAGATGGCCCACCCCGGCATGAATCCGTTCGCCTTTACCATCAATGTCGAGGAAAGTGCCCTCACACAGGACCACAAGAACCTTACGACCAAATATACCGTCTATTATTACTCCCCAACTGACGGCACGTTGACCAATGTGGAGAGCTTCACCGACACACACGTCCGGATTGGAGCCTGCGACCTGCCGGCCACCAGACGGATCATCACCTACGAGGGTCACCAGGTCATCGTGAAATATCTGAACTTCACGAACCATGCCCTACTCTAACGATGGATTTACGGAAAGGATTCCCCCGCAGCATGAAAAGCACGCTGGGTGGGTATGCCCATCTCCCGCGTATGATCGACAAATGCCGAGCCGTCCTGGCCGGGACAGAAGGCGAGTATATTTACCCTTGCCCGATGGACGAACGACTGATGGAGTTTGCCGGGATCACCAGCGATCAGTTTACGGCTGCCGTGAAGGCCCATACGACCGATGAAGGAGTTCTGGCGTGGTTTCAACGGCACA
Organism: Nitrospira sp.; assembly: GCA_016788465.1. GTDB lineage: Bacteria > Nitrospirota > Nitrospiria > Nitrospirales > Nitrospiraceae > Nitrospira_D. Next base: position 3,983 of record JAEURV010000110.1, read on the forward strand.
CACAGCCACATCTGCCGGAGGAATTGGAAGAGTGGAATCAGCGGTTGCTGGCACGAGGACCGAGTTCTCCGGAAAGTGCGGCCAAATTTAACAAATATCTCCAGGCTATCGACCCATCACGTACCGATCTGACCGCCTGGTCCGACTTGCAAGATCTCGAAGAAGGTCGAGTCGTTCCCCAACGAATACGAGAGCCCCACACACATCGTTCGTGAAGTGTGAAACGGAATCGTTTTCATTCGGGGGAAATACGCTTCACATACGACGCTTCACCGTTCGACGAGCTCACGGCCCTGAGTCCGGTCGAAGGGCGAGATACCCTGCTGCTGGCTAGTACGTCAGTGCCGGGTACTTCCCCAGATACGTCGGGTGTTCTGCCTGAGCCACCAGAAACTGGGCGACATCGGCACGAGAAATAGCTCCCACCTTCATACCTTCCACAAGTGTATCGAGAACGCGATAACGCCCGGTCATGCTGCCGTTGGTAAGCCGACCCGGCCGCACCATTTCCCATCGTGGATATCCAGCGGCAATCAACTGCTCCTGTAGCGCCTTGTCCAGATAGACCTGCTTGAGGAGCAGTGCAAAGAGGATTCTCATAGGAAAGGAATTGTAGCGCCAACTATCGCCCGTTCCAAAACCAGTGAGGACGATGAGGGTTGGCGAGGAACCACTTTCGCTCAGGACTCGGAGCAGGGTACGAGAAGATTCTGAGAACACCGTAGTCGGCAGAGGGCTCTTCACACCGAGCGTCACCAAGACAGCCTCGGCTCCCTCCACTGCCCTTCGCACCGTACTCTCGTCC
>JAEURV010000133.1 GCA_016788465.1 Nitrospira sp.
CACGCTCAGCCCATCCGATCGAGTCCGTGCCAAACTTCAAGCAGCGTTGCGGTCGGTGTCTGACCCAATCCCACATCTCACTAGCCTTCCTCGCTGAATGTGACGCGGTTGATCTCGCGAAGCGAGGTCTCGCCGTTCAAAACCTTTTTGAGAGCCGACTGCCGCAATGTAATCATTCCATCGGTGACCGCCCGATATCTGATTTCGGAGAGTGGCCGTTCCGCATGAATCATCTCCTTGATTTCATCCGTCAAATCAAGAAATTCCGTAATGCATTTCCTTCCCCGATATCCGGTTCCATGACATTGCGGACACCCTGTACCTTCGAAAAACACTGTGTCCTTATACTGAGCATAATCCAACCCTGACTCTTCAATGAGACCCTGCTGTGCTTTCACCGGAATCCGACATGACGGGCACAACATTCGAACCAGTCGCTGTGCTAACACGCAGTTGAGCGCCGCCAAGAAATTGTAGGCGTCAATTCCCATCGATGCAAACCGTCCGATCACGTCGAAAACGTTGTTCGCATGCACCGTCGTAAGAACCAGATGTCCTGTCAGAGCAGACTGAATCGCAATCTGTGCGGTCTCAGAATCACGAATCTCGCCGACCATGATTTTATCCGGATCGTGACGGAGAACGGACCGAAGGCCTCGAGCAAAAGTCAGCCCCTTCTTTTCGTTGACCGGAATCTGCACCACACCCGGCAGTTGATATTCGACCGGATCTTCGATCGTGATCAGCTTATCTTCCAGCGTGTTCATTTCTGAGATGGCGGCGTACAGGGTTGTGGTCTTCCCGCTGCCCGTCGGCCCAGTGACTAATACCATGCCGTGCGGGCGTGTGATGGATTTTCGGAATCGCTTGAGATCTTCCGGATTGAACCCAAGCCGCTCCAGCTTCAAATCCGATACATCGGTCGCAATGGAATCTCGATCGAGTATTCTGATAACCACGGATTCCCCAAAGACGCTGGGCAAGATGGATACGCGGAAATCGACCGTTTTGCGATCTAGCCTCATGCGAAAACTTCCGTCTTGCGGAACACGACGCTCCGCAATGTCAAGCTCCGACATGACTTTCAGGCGAGACACCAATGGGGCGTGTAATCGAATATCCAACGGCTCCATGGCCGGAATAAGAATCCCGTCGACACGCAACTTCACGTTGGTCGCACGATCTGCAGCCTCAATGTGGATGTCGCTCGCTCGGCGTTGCATGGCGCTCAACAGGATTGTGTCGAGCAGTTTGACCGTCGGACTCTGATCTTCTCCAACATGGTCCAGCGCGAGTATCTCTTCCCCCCGCTCATCTTCCTTGACCAAGACCGAGCGATACTCCGCTTCGAACTCACGCAGTACTTGACTTGAACCTTCACTGCGCTCTAACGCCGCCATGATGGCGCTTCGAGAGCTGACAACGAGTTCCAACGGCTTTCCAATCAAGAGTTCCAACTCATCCAGTCCAAGTAGGTTATGGGGCTCTGCAACGGCAATCGTCAGCACTCCGTCCTGCTCACTCAGCGGCACAAAAGGAACGCGCTGCATCCATTTGATTGAGATCGACTCATAGTACTGAGGATCGACTCGAAAGCCCGTCAAGGGATCGTACCGAAGTCCATGTTGACTGGCCAACGCACGGGCGAGCTGGTCTTCCGTTAACAGCCCATCCTCGATCAATGCCTTCCCTAAGGCGGCTGGGATTCCCTTCACACGGCAGAGGGTCTCTTCCACCTGATGCCTGGGAAGCATCCCCTGAGTGACGAGAACCTCCGTCAGAGACGGCCGAGCAAGGCTACGTGACATCCGCAAGCTCCCAAAACATTATGGTCCCCAGGCCGCTCTCGATTACCCCTTACCCTACCCGCCCACTGCTCCCGCCATCTGAAAAACCGGCAGGTACATCACGATTACAATCCCGCCTACCAAGACCCCCATCACAAGCAACAACGCTGGTTCCATCCATGTCGTCAACTGACCCAGCCTAGTGTCTAGATCAGCTTCGTAAAATTCCGCTACATCCTTGAGCATGGCTTCCAGTGACCCGGTCTCTTCACCGACCGACAACATCTCAATCACAAGCTTGGGAAGCACCTGACAGCGCTCCAAGGCATCCGCCAGTGTCGCCCCCTGCCGAATCTCTACAACAGCGCCACCCAGGACAGAGGATATGTAATGATTTGAGACAGCTGCCCGTGCACCCTGTAAGGCGTCGACCAGGGGGGTTCCTCCGGCAAGAATGGTTCCCAAGGTCCGCGTGAACTGCACAGTGTGATGTTTGACCGCTATCGCTCCCACCAACGGAAGCTTCAATGTGAATCGATCGATCATGAGCTGTCCTGCAGACGTGGCATAAAAAGCACGGAGTCCGAACATCACTCCGATCACGATAATCATCGTGGCCAAGCCCCATACCTCTGCATGTGCAACCAGCCGCAGCAAGAGCTGTGTCGCCCATGGCAAAGTCTTTCCCGTTTCTCCATAGACAGACACAAACGTCGGCATGACATAGCCCACCAAGAAACCGATCACGGCCACCCCGATCACAATGAGGAATATGGGATAGGAAATCGCCTTCGTCATTTTCTGACGAAGCTCGAGCATCAGCTTCAGATAGGCAACATACCGCTGCAACACCTCAGAAAGATTACCCGACTGCTCACCGGCCTTGATGGTCGCCACATACAGGTTCGGGAAATATGAGGAATGTTTGGCTAGTGCGTCGGATGCAGAGGCACCACTTCGGATATCTTCTTTCACTTCGCGTAACACCTGTCGAAATCCGGGATGCCCAGCACGATCGATCAACAAATCCCAGACTCGTAAGATCGGCAACCCGGACTTGATGAGCGCCAACAGCTCTTGATTAAAAATCATGAACTGCCCGAGAGGAAGCCCACCGAACGACCACGATCGTCGGTTTGGTGTTGCATGTTCCCCGCGTCGTCGGAGGGTAAAAACCAGGAGGCCTTGGGATTCGAGTTTCGCGCGAACAGCCGCTTCCCCCTCGCCTTCCAAATGACCTTGGATCAGGGATCCGTCAGATCGTGCGACTCGGTATGCAAAGACTGGCATAGCTCTGGCCCTTTAGTCAGTTCCTCCAATATCACTATCGCCGCTCGTCTTGTGATCCATCAGCAACCGACTCCGGCAGCCAGAGACTCTGACCCACTTGAATATAATCTGATGAGAGTGCGTTGAGGACCATGAGCTGATGCACAGAGGTGCGATAATGTTGGGCAAGACTCCACAACGTATCTCCGTGCTTGATCATGATGCGTGGCTGCATCCCAGGTATCCCCGGTTGAGCGAGAGTCCTTCCTCGATCGACCGCGGTTGGACCAGACATAGCCTCGTCCGATTGGGAAAACACTCGATGACCTTCTAGAGGATTGTCAACCGATACGACCCCGTTCATACCGATAGGCACGAATCTCAACGGCTTCTCGACCGGAAGATCCGTGATTGTCGGAGAAATACTTCCGGACCCGTTCCGCTCAGTCCTTGAGAGTTGTTTGCGCAGCTGTTTGAGCTGACTCTGGAGAGCTGCTCCCGTCCGTGCAATTCGCACTCGATCTGCGCGTGACTCAGCTAACTCCTCCCGTTGCAACCCAATCACATGACGAGCCTCGCTCAATCGGTGCTCCGCTTCGCGGACGCGTCCTTCGAGCTGTGCCCGAATCACCTGATTTTCTGCCAGCTCCTGATTCCGCACCTCAGCTTCTTCGCGCAATTCCGTCATCGCGTGCTGCGCCTCTTTCAACGAGACATTAAGGACGTCGACCGTGAGCTGAAGATCCGACATCTTCGGATCACCAAGAGGAACAAGTGCACTACAGGCTGCGAAATTGAGGAAAACTAGCCCGGCACCAAGGTTCTTCCCTATCTTATTCCATCGAAATCTACACTCATCGAATTTCATGTGTAGATTACCATTTGTTATAGGGAATCCCGTTGGTCCCGATAAGATCCGACCCCGAATACACATCAAAGATACCCCCCTCGGTCGGTTCGCTCATCTCCTGCCAGGAACTTGAGGAATTCGTGAATGGATCTTTGGGAAGAGCTCGAAGATACCCCGTCGCCACCAAACCTGCCAACGATGGTGGATACTTTCCTTGGTCAGCCCGGTGATGGTCCAACAGGTCACGAAGCGTGAATAGATCCTGCCGCAATACTGTTTCCCGAGCCTTAGTCAATGAAGCCTGATAGGACGGGGCCGCGATCGTCGCGAGAATGCCAATGATGGAGACGACAATCATAAGCTCTACAAGCGTGAATCCTGTAGCATTCCACCCCGGACTACCAATCCTGATATTTCGATCCATCAAGTGCAACCGCCTCGCTTTGGGTCATAACATCATAGACATCTTCACCACACCAACTGATTGGTTTCGGTTGATCTTTGTAACACCGCAACAACCAGTCCGCTTTCCCTGTCAATGGATCAACGGGCAGACTCCGTAAATATCGCCGCATCGTTGTACCCCGAACAGTGGCCTCTTCCCCTGTCAGTTTCACTCCCAGCAACGTTTCAAGGGTCTTGGGATACCCGTACTGACCCGACACTTCCTTACACACTAATCTATTTTTCACACAGGCAGGTCCCAGCAACACATCTCCATCACGATTCCATTCCAACTTGAACGAGTCAATAGCACTTCGAATCGCTCGAAGCTGTTGACGCAATTCAATCTCCTGCGTCCGTTTTGTTGAGACCTTACTCAATGGCATTGCTACCGACGCCAGGATGGCAATAATCGTCATACCTACAAGGATCTCAACCAATGTAAGCCCTTCTTCCCTCATCGGACTCGTATCACACCTGCTCCCACAGCTCCATGTGATGCCTCAACTGGATTACCAGAGTTCAACACTTCCACTCGAACTGGAGAGACTCCCGGAGCCTTTGCAAAGAAGGTGACTCCTACGGTCCGTAGTGCTTGTCCACCAGAACGAGCCAGATGGAACACAATGGTACCTGCTTTACTTTCACTGCCGTCCCTGGCAACTTCACCGTTCCTAGCTAACTCTGCATCGTCTAGTCGCTTGAGCTCCAAGATGCTTGGGTCGTATTCCAGCCTAAATACGCTTTCATCAGTTGGGCTGAGTTGGCCATCGACGATGGAGAGCGTCACTTCCTTGCCGAATTGGACAATCGAATCCTCTGGTTTGACAGCCAACTGATGGCCAGGGATCGCCAACTGGGCCAACGATCGCCCCACGCTCTGCTGTCCGTTCCCCTTCTCCGAAATCCCGTCTCGAGAAATTGCTTTCCTATCATCACTGCGAGACACAGCTGGAAGCATTCTAGGGAAACCAGAATAGATAGGATGAGTCGTATAGTTAAACTCGGTACCTGACCAAAAGGCCTGATTGCCGATTCCAGGGAAAAGCGCCGGTTGAGCAATATGCGGGGTAATGGTAAGGATCACTTCGGTTGTCACACGCTCCGTCTTAAAAGAGCTCAGGAGTTTTCCAATCAATGGCCAATCTCCAACCCATGGCACGGTCACCCTTGTCCGGCGATCCTCTTCCTGGATTAACCCGCCAAGAACGACTGTTTCACCGTCTCGCATACTCAGCGTCGTCTCAGCTGAACGATTGCCAAACTTAAACTGTTCTATTTTAGGAGACGCCTGAAGAGGCACCGTTTCTCCAAGCCGAATGACTTCGACTTTCATCTTCAATGACAATTCATTACTCAATCTAACCGAAGGTTCGACAGTCAACTTGACGCCTGTATCTCGAAACTCTATCGATGTGACAGTCGACGTCGTCGGGACAGCTCCGGTTGTCGCTTGTCCCGGCAGCACATTCGTCGTCGAAAGAAGAATCGGTTGCTTATCCCCAATGTTGATCTCAGCCTTTTTGTTATTGAGGACGCGAACCTTCGGTGATGCAAGCGTCTTGACGTCAGATTGTTGCCTCAAGAAATCCAGCAAGACAGTCGTGGGAAGTTTAAAGACATAATTCCTGGATCCAAGGTCAGTCAGTTGGGCATAGGTCATATCTACGGCTGCGGCTGCGAGTGGTCCTCCCAATCCAGCAGTGATCAGCCCAGCCCCAGCTTGTTTCGGATATTGCAATCCATAGGTCTGACTGTTGGTCCGATTAACTTCCAACACCTGCAGCTCAAAGAGCACCTCCGGTTCGGATCGGTCGTTGGCGAGAATGATCTTCTCGGCAAGCTCCAGCTTCTCTGGCTGATCACGAATTACGATGGCATTAAGCTGTTCATTCGCATGCATCCGTTTTGAGTCCAGCATACTCTTGAGCAGGAGCACCATGTCCTTCGCCTTGGCCGTCGACAGATAGAATGTTCTGATCATCAAATCCTGATACTGCTCTTGCTTCTGCTTGGTATCAGGACTCACCACCAACATTGTTGGCGACACCTGCCTGGAAAATAAGCTGTTGCTATTAAGAATCAACTGCAAGGCATCTTCAAACGGCGTCTCATGAACTGAGATAGAAATCGGGTCGTTCCGAACATCTTTATCGAACACCAGGGCAAACCCGCCAGCCTTTGCCACACCTTCCAAGACATCCCTGATACCGGCATTCTTGAACTTTAACGTGATGGGCTGTTTCGAACGTTCGGCCCTCATACGGGCTTGCTGTTCTTCCGTAAGACGACTGATGCTCTCTAACGGCTCTTGGTAAGTAGGATCGAGCTCGGCAGCTCGTGCAAATCTGTTCAGCGCCTCCTCGGTTCGTCCAAGTTGTGCCAGTCGCTCGGCCTCGTGGTATTGCGACCGGGACTCTTTCATGCGCGTCGCATCCTGAAATCCCGCCTGATACTCTGCTCTTGATGGTTCGATCGCAAGGGTGCGTTTGAACTCTTCCAGCGCGAGATCGACGTGTTTTTCCTTGAGCAACGCATGACCTCGTTCGGCATGCATCGCCGCAGAACGTTCGCGAGCCAACGCATATTTACCTTGAAGAGCAGCATTAAACGGATCGTCCTTCAGCGCCTGCTTATAAGCAAGACTCGCCTCTTCCCATTGTTCTGAAGCCAGGTGCTGATCTCCGCGCTTGGCCTCAGGCGAGATAAAGAGTGAACAGCCCACAAGCCAGAATGCGCCAACGCCCAGCATCTTGGATACGAGCAGAGAATACGGACAGGCATTCCGATGACGCGTCACAACACCTCGCTCACCTGGGAGGGATTGGGTGGAGACGAAGAGTGCTCATTTCCACCATCAATTTCTTATACTACGGATTAAAACGGGCTCAAAGGAAAAGGCCAGAAGTTGAAGAAGGGGATAGAGGCTGAACGATCAGTTGATATCCATCACAACCAGAAATACCGTGAACACTTATAGTATTACCATCTTATAAATCAATCTGGTCAACTCTTACAATCGCCAGTATTTTAAGGGTGAAGGGATTTGAGCCGGATCAAAGAGGCTCTTAACATCGATCACAACACCTTCTTTCAGATTCCTAAGCGGCGCCAGCAAACCCATGATACCCACATCCGAGAACCGCTTATGCGCCACGGCAACGATCAATCCATCAAGGTTTTTCATCTCGCCCCACCCGACCAGATGAATACCGTACTCTGCCATCGCCTCTTCCTTCTCTGCAATGGGGTCATGGACCAGCACCTGTACGCCATATTCATGAAGCTCACGGATGATATCGGGCACCTTGCTATTACG
>JAEURV010000140.1 GCA_016788465.1 Nitrospira sp.
CTCAGCAGACTTTCGGACACGCTGCCGAGATAGAGTCGTTCGCTCTTCGTCAAATCACGCGAGCCGATCACCAGCAGCTGGTCATGGCTCGCCTCGACATATTTCACGATGGTATCGATCACATGGTCCATGTGGACCTGAGTGACCGCCGAGAATCCGTCTTTGATAAACTCATCTCGTAAGGCATTGACCAACCGTGTGGCCCGGTCGATGACGGGCTGTTTCAACTCGGTTAGTTGGGATTCAGAGAGATAGCGTGCCGCGAAGTCAGTAACAGGACTTTCCACTGAGGTCAGGATCGTGACCTTGGCGGATTCCGGCAGGATGCGGGATCGAAGAAACCGGGCGGCAGCACGTGATGGTCTGGAGTCGTCGACGGCAAAGACGACGCGGCGTAGGCTCTCCAATGGCTGTTTCACGACCAGCAGGGGACAGGGAGCCGTCGCAGCCACCTGGCGAGAGACGCTCCCCAACAGGAATCCTTGGATGTCACTCAAGCCGCGTGATCCCATGAGAATGAGGTCAGCCTTGAGCCGCCGGGCCGTTCTCGCAATGGTATGGGCGATCGGACCATGGAGGAGGATCGTCTGGAGCTTTGTTCGTGGCCCGGTTGCCGGCTGGCCAAGGGCTAGCCTTGCAGATCGTGCGGCATCGCGCAATACGATGGTCCCGGCCTTCTCCATTGCAGCAAGGGCGCGCTTCGCTGCCACGGGGTTCTTATTCGTGGCGGCCTGGAGTGCCGGCTGGTCGATGATGTGGAGCAACCCCACCTGTTCAGGTTCTTGACTGGCAAGCGTTTCAAGTGCCTGGATTCCCCACTGGGAGTGTTCGGACCCGTCGACCGCGCATAAAATCCGCATACCCGGTCCCCTTTCGTACAGGACATGATTCTGGCGAAACTCTTTCGGGTATCAGTTCTGCATCGGATGTGCCTGTAGCATGGGAAACGACCGAAGAAGAATTGGCCAATTACCAGAGACTTATGGCGAGAAATAGTGCGTTGACAGAGAAGTGTATTGAGGCGTTTTGCAGCAGGGAAGGTTTTCCTACTGTGGTGATTCGCGTCAGTATGAATGGATTGCTGAGCCGGTGAGATCATAGAGCGCTTCTAGAATATAGAGAGGAGGGACAATGAAAAGGAAGAAAGCCAAGGTGAAGGTTAAAGTTAAAGACTTCGACTCAATGACCGTCAGTCAGGTCATGGAGAAAGAAGTGCAATATGTCCGCCTGAAGACGAAAGGGGACGTCATCGCATCGTTGATGATCGAGGGGTTCGGGGCAGTGCCGGTCGTGGAAAACGGCCGGAAGCTGACCGGCATCGTCAGCGAACATGATCTACTGGGAGCCATCGATGACGGGCATCCGCTCGGGACCGTCTCGGCAAGAGACATCATGACGGCCAACCCTTACTCAGTCCGGCCGGAAACGACGCTTGGAACCCTGGTACACGTCCTGCGAGCGAGTGATCTGGTTCGCGTCCCCGTCGTCAATGCCAAGGAGAAACTGGTCGGTATCATCGCACGACGTGATCTGTTGCGGGCCTATCTGGCCACAGGCGGCAAACGACAACTGTGAGGAGCTTATGAGGCAAACCGAATTCTTTATGAAGGCAACCGATCCGAAGACCCTGACGGTCGGGCAGTTGATGCAGGATGCGGTCACACGATGCACCTCGCGCACTGACGCGTCGACGATCGCCCATCTGATGACCCATCGCAACTATGGAAGTCTGCCGGTTGTAGAAGAGGACGGCACATTAGTGGGGATCGTCACGGAATACGATCTTTTGCAAGCAATGATCGAAGGGCGTGACCTTCGGAAGAT
>JAEURV010000144.1 GCA_016788465.1 Nitrospira sp.
AAAAGACCATGAAATGACTTATTAGCGAAGGCTCAGGACATCCATCATATCGTATAGGCCTGGCGGTTGACGGACGACCCATCTCGCAGCACGAAGCGCTCCACGAGCGAAGGTATCGCGGCTACTTGCTCGGTGCGTCACTTCTATGCGCTCACCCATGCCTCCAAACAGAATAGTATGGTCGCCGACTATGTCACCGGCGCGAATGGTTTGGATCCCGATTTCTCCTTTGGTCCGTTCTCCGATCAATCCTTTACGGGCGTAGACACCCACTTGATTCAGGTCACGGCTTACGGAACGTGCGAGGACTTCGGCAATCTTGAGCGCTGTGCCGCTTGGAGCATCTTTTTTCAGCCTGTGGTGAGCTTCAATAACTTCGATATCATAGTCGTCTCCAAGGGTTTTGGCCATTTCGCTGATTACCTTGTAGAGGAGGTTGATGCCGACGCTCATGTTCGGAGAAAACACGCAGGGAGCCTGCTGGGCGAGCGCCTTCAGCTCATCGAGCTGGGCGGTTGAGAATCCGGTCGTTCCGATGACGGCTGCGCGTCGAGAGTGAACGACCGTCCGCATATGAGCCAGGGTCGCTTCGGGAGAGGAAAAGTCCACCACGACCTCCCCACGTTCCATCAGGACAGAGAGATCGTCCGTGATCGAGACGCCAGCGCGTCCTGATCCAGCGAATTCGCCGGCATCTTCTCCCAATGCCGGGTGGCCTTTCCCTTCTAGCGCCCCTGCCAGCATCAACGCGGTAGAATCTCTGACCAGTGAGACCAACCTGCACCCCATTCTTCCTGCAGCTCCGGCTACAACTACCTTGATCATCGTCTCACCATAAGTCTCGTTAACGTGCGATCAATGATGCATCCTTGAGGACGCCGATCAACTTCTCACGTGTGTCTTGCGCCATTGGGCAAAGCGGCAGGCGGAGTTCCGGGTCGATTTTCCCCATCAGGCCCAGTGCCTCTTTTACAGGAATCGGGTTCGTTTCAAAGAACAGTGCGGCAAAGAGAGGGGAAAGCTTGAAGTGGATACGACGAGCTTCATCGATCTTTCCCTCTGAAAACGCTTTCACAAGCGAGGCCATTTCAGCCGGCATGATATTGGCTGTCACTGTAATGACGCCTTTCCCCCCAACCGCCATCATTGGGAGAGTGAGAGCATCATCACCGGCCAGCACCGTGAGACAGTTACCACACATCTGCACAAGGTCCGAGGCTTGTTGAACGGATCCACTCCCTTCCTTAATTCCTACAATTGTTCGAAAGGTAGTGAGACGGGCAATCGTGGCCGGGAGCATGTTCACTCCGGTACGACCAGGAATGTTGTACAGGACCAGAGGAATATCGACAGCTTCGGCGACGGCTCGATAATGACGGTACAGGCCTTCTTGTGTGGGTTTGTTGTAATAGGGAGTAATCAACAATGCCCCATCGGCGCCGGCCTGTTTCGCATGCTTTGTGAGGGCAATCGCTTCGTCGGTGCTATTTGAGCCGGTTCCGGCAACCACTGGGACGCGGCGCCGGACCACTTCTACCGTCAGTTCAATCACTCGATTATGCTCATCATGAGAGAGTGTGGCCGACTCCCCTGTGGTTCCGCAAGGGACGATACCGTTCGTCCCACTGGCAATCTGCCATTCAATCAGGTCAGCCAGAGCGCGTTCATCGACCTTGCCCTTTCGAAATGGCGTTACGATCGCGACAAGAGATCCAGTAAACATGCTCACTCCGTTTCGTTCAGGAACGACGGGATTCTCTCCCCTTTGACAAGGTCATCGTACGTTTCACGCTCGCGGATAACGTGGAACTCCGCCCCCTTCACAAGGACTTCCGGGACACGCGGGCGAGAGTTGTAGTTCGATGCCATCACAAAACCGTAGGCGCCGGCACTCATGACCGCTAACAGATCATCAGGTTGTATGTTCGGCAACGAGCGCTCTTTTGCCAGGAAATCTCCTGATTCGCACACAGGCCCGACGATATCCACCATTTGCTTAGGGCGATGGACTGCCGCTTCGTTCACCGGTCGAATCTCATGGTATGCGCCGTACAAACTGGGACGAATTAAATCATTCATGGCTGCGTCAACAATGACGAAGTGCTTCGTCTCGCCGGTTTTCTCGTACAAGGCTTTGGTCACCAAGATGCCGGCGTTGCCGACGATGACACGGCCCGGCTCCATCACCAGTGTCAGCCCCAAACCCTTGACGAGGGGGGAAATTGCCCGGGCCAGGTCCTGGGGTAACGGGGGCTTCTCATCGGAATAGGTGATACCAAGTCCGCCGCCGATGTTCAGATAGCGGATGTTGATCCCATGGTTTTTCAACGTGTCGATCAGTGCAACGACCTTCTTTAAAGAATCCACGAATGGCGTCACATCCGTCAGTTGAGAGCCGATATGAGCGTGGACTCCAACGACGTCGATATGGCTCAGCGAGGACGCCATCTTGTATTCTTCTAGTGCGCGATCGGCTGCGATGCCAAACTTGCTCTTCTTCATCCCCGTAGAAATATAGGGATGTGTCTTGGGGTCCACATCCGGATTGATTCGCAAGGCGATCCGAGCCTTCATACCGACCGAAGCCGCCACTTCGTTGATTGCATGGATCTCGGCAGGAGACTCAACATTGAACATGAGGATATCCGCTTTGAGGGCGGATTGAATTTCATCCGGTGATTTACCGACACCGGCGAAGACGATCTTGGATGCTGGCACGCCGGCCTTTAGGGCTCTGAACAGCTCACCGCCCGAGACAATATCCACTCCACTACCTTCTCGTGCCATCAGTCGAAGAATGGCGAGATTGGAGTTGGCCTTCATCGCAAAGGCGATCACGTGCGGGATATCCTTGAACGCGCTGTCATAGGCATGAAAATGGCGAACGAGAGTTTCGTGGCTGTAGATATAACAAGGGGTGCCCAGTTCTTTGGCGATCCGGCTCACTGGTACCTGCTCGCAATACAGCTCGCCCTGTTGGTACTCAAAGCTATGCATCGTCTCGATCCTTATTCAAAATAGGTTTATCCAGCAAGTGTCAGCGAGTCCCCACCGGCTGTGATGGTGGAAGACCGATGTCGTGCCCTTCCAGAGTCAGATCGGGAATTCCAAGATCTGTCGTGTCACGCTCTGCCTGGAGTGCATGTTGTTTCTTTTGTTTTTCAACGGTCGGGGCGACGCCTACATACTCAGGAGGAACTGGAGATCCCACGACGCCACACGCAACCAACAAACCTGACAGGATCACAATCACCGATGTGCTCATGAAAGGTGTTTCTCCAGTTCCTTGATCCGTTGCTCCACTCGAGCGCGAGCGGTACCGCCGATCTGTCCTTTGTGGTCGATCGCAGCCACGGCGGTCAATCGTGTCAATACGTCTTCTGTGATACGCTGAGAAAATTTCCGCAACTCGGCGAGTGATAGATCGCTGATCTCACAGCCCTGATCGAGAGCAGTCCTGACTATTCGGCCTGTGATGCCGTGTGCCTCACGAAACGGCACACCCTTCATGACCAAATAGTCAGCCAATTCTGTGGCTAGCAGTCCGCCCCCCTGCATCGCATGCTCTAGCCTCTCTCGGTTGACTTGTACATGGCGCATCAGTTCAGTCATCACCTCAAGCGAAGCGGCCACCGTATCGAGAGCGTCAAACAGTGCCGGTTTGTCTTCCTGTAGGTCTCGATTATAGGTAAGAGGCAGAGCTTTGAGCAGGGTCAATAGATTGAGTAAGTGCCCGTATACCCTGCCTGTTTTGCCACGAACCAATTCGGGAATATCCGGATTCTTCTTCTGCGGCATCATGCTGCTTCCCGTGCAAAAGGCATCGGGCAAGTCGACAAATTGGAATTCCTGCGAGGCCCAGAGGATCAGTTCCTCACTGAGCCGTGATAAATGCATCATTACGATGGAAAAAGCCGAGGCGGCTTCGATCATGAAATCGCGATCAGACACCGCATCCATGCTATTGGCGGTAACGGCCGGGAAGTCCAGCAATTCTGCCGTATACTTTCGGTCGATTGGATAATTCGTGCCGGCTAAGGCGCCTGATCCAAGTGGCATGATGTTGACTCGGACCCGGGCGTCACGAAGGCGACCCTTATCCCGTTCAAGCATTTCGACGTAGGCCAACAGGTGATGCGCGAACAAGACCGGTTGTGCCCGTTGAAGGTGGGTGTAGCCGGGCATCATTACCGCACGGTTCTCTGCAGCCTTCGTCACCAATACACGCTGGAGATCCTGCAACTGTGCATGGAGCTTGTCCAGTTGAGTCCGTAGGTATAGCCGAACATCCAACGCGACTTGATCATTTCGGCTTCGACCGGTGTGTAATTTTCCGCCCAAGGGGCCGATGATCTCGGTCAATCGCCGTTCGATTGCCATATGAATGTCTTCATCCTGCTGGGTGAAGGCGAACTGTCCGCGATCTAACTCTCGTTTCACAGCCTCCAGCCCACGGATGATTTTCCGCGTCTCTGCCTCGTTCAGGATCTTCGCCTTTGCCAGGGTTTTACAGTGGGCGATACTCCCGGCGATATCCTCGGCGTAGAGCCGGCCGTCGACCATCACCGAGCGGGTAAACGTCTCGACGAGTCGATGGGTTTTTTCCCGAAAGCGGCCATCCCAGGCTTTCCCTGCGCGGTCAGCTGCCACTTGATGATGTCCGCGTTTGGTCATCAGGATGAGGCTTTCTTTCGTTGAGCACGAATCTTCAGACGCAATGCGTTCAACCGGATGAACCCTTCCGCATCTTTTTGGTTATAGACCTCATCCTCCTCAAAGGTGGCGATGTCGAGTCGATAGAGTGATCGCTTTGATTTGCGCCCGGCTAAGGTACAACTTCCCTTATAGAGTTTGACCCGTGCGATGCCGCTGACGTCTTTCTGGGCGTCATCGATCGCGGCTTGAAGCATTTCGCGTTCAGGGCTGAACCAATAGCCGTTATAGATCAAATCGGCAAACCGTGGGATTAAGCTGTCCCGGAAATGCAGAACCTCACGATCCATCGTCAAGGATTCGATCCCCCTGTGCGCCACATGGAGAATCGTGCCACCAGGTGTTTCGTAGACCCCGCGTGATTTCATCCCGACATAGCGGTTTTCCACCAGATCAACTCGACCGATTCCATGTGCGCCGCCCAACTTATTGAGGTGTGCTAGCAGGGCCGCAGGGCGCATCTTTCTCCCATCGACCGCGACGGGATTTCCTGCTTCATACTCGATCTCGACTTCCTGCGGCGTATTTGGTGCCTTTTCAGGAGAGATGGTCAACTGAAAGATTTCGTCGGGTGGCGATTCCCAGGGATCTTCAAGAATACCCCCTTCGTAGCTGATATGGAACAAATTAGGGTCCGTGCTGTACGGTTTGGCCTTGGTCGCAGTCACGGGGATGCCGTGTTGCTCGGCATACTCAATGAGTTCACGGCGAGACCGCATGGTCCATTCCCGCCAGGGTGCGATAATCTTGAGTTGCGGGGCGAGTGCCATGTAGGTCAGCTCAAAGCGCACCTGATCATTCCCTTTTCCGGTGGCTCCGTGCGACACAGCCTCCGCGCCTTCCTTCAAGGCGATCTCGGCTTGGCGACGGGCAATCAGCGGGCGAGCGATCGATGTGCCAAGAAGATAGCAGCCTTCGTACAGCGCATTCCCGCGCAACATCGGGAAGACGTAGTCTTTGACGAAAATCTCTCGTAGGTCTTCCACGTAAACTTTCTTGACGCCAAGCGCTCGGGCCTTGGCCTTGACGGCCTTTAGGTCTTCTCCCTGGCCAAGATCGGCGCAAAATGCAATGATTTCAGCGTGATAGGTCTCCTGCAACCACTTGAGGATGACCGAGGTGTCGAGCCCTCCGGAGTAAGCCAGGACGATTTTCTTGAGCGAGGTCGGTTTCATGGTGAAATCCTATCGAGCGCCTTTCTTGCAGGTAAGAAGTTGAGTCAAAACTGCCTTTTGCATGTGGAGCCGATTCTCCGCTTGATCGATCACGACGGACTGTGGGCCATCCAATACCTCCGCGCTAATCTCCTCTCCCCGATGAGCCGGCAGGCAATGCATGACGATTGCATCGGGTCTTGCCCGTTGCAGGAGCCGGTGATTGAGTTGGTAGGGGCTCAGTATGCGTAACCGTCTGGCTTGTTCCCTTTCCCGTCCCATGCTGATCCACACGTCGGTATAGACGACGTCTGCTTCCTTCACGGCCACCATGGGATTTTCTACCACCTCAATAGCAGCACCGGTGGCTTGTCCATCGATTCTGGCGCGGTCGATGACGCGCTGATCCGGTTGATAGCCGGAGGGACATCCGATGACCACACGCATCCCCATCTTGGCTCCGGCCTCGATGAGGGAGTTGGCGACATTATTGCCGTCACCGATATAGGCCAGACTGAGTCCCTTAAGCCGCCCCTTCAGCTGTTGAATCGTCAAGAGATCTGATAAGGCCTGACAGGGGTGACTATGGTCGGTGAGTCCGTTAATCACCGGCATGGTGGATTCCGTGGCCCATTCCTCCACTATCTTATGGTCATAGGTACGGATGACAATGCCATCAAGGTATCGGGATAAAACGCGTGCCGTGTCCGCAATCGTCTCTCCACGAGAAAGTTGAATATCGCCCATCGGCAGTACCAGGGCATGGCCACCGAGTTGGTTCATGCCGGCCTCAAAGGACACCCGAGTTCTCGTCGAAGGCTTTTGAAACAAAAGTCCGAGCGTTTTCCCGCCAAGCAACCGATGTGGAACACCTCGTTGTTGTTTTTTCTTGAGGGTGCTCGCCAGCCGAATGAGCGCAAGAATTTGCGTTCTCGGCATAGTGGCCACGTCAAGCAGATCCTTGGCGTAGCGCGTGGTATTCTGAGAATGTCGGGTTTGTCCGATCATCAGTGATGAGAGTCTTTTTCAGTTGCCTGACGTTGGGTAAAGAGTGCCGCGAGGAGATCCATGAGTCGGTCGATCTCCGGCTGTGTAATGATCAAGGGCGGAACCATGCGCAACACACGCTCGTTGGCGGCATTCAAGAGCACGCCGCGCGCCAGTGCATCAGCAACTACAGTCCTGGCATCAATCGTCAATTCCATTCCCTGTAACAGGCCAAGCCCTCTTACCTCTTGGACGATTCGATGTCGGTCTTTACAGTCGGTTAACCCTTTAGCCAAATACTCTCCCATGCGCTTCGCATTTTCCAGTACGGGTCCTTCGAGCAGCACGTGACAGACCGCGAGCGCTGCAGCACAGGCCAGCGGATTTCCTCCGAATGTCGAGGCGTGGGAGCCAGGAGTAAATGCCGCAGCCACTGATTCTTTGGCGAGACAGGCTCCAATCGGGACTCCTCCAGCGAGGCCTTTAGCCAAGGTCATAATGTCCGGCTGTACACCAAGTTGTTCGTAGGCGAAGAGCGTTCCAGTTCGTCCCATGCCGGTTTGGATCTCATCAAAAATAAGCAGGATGTCTTTCTGGGTGCAGAGCTGCCTGAGGTTCTTCAAATACTCTCGATCGGCAACATGGACGCCACCTTCTGCCTGGATTGGCTCCAGCATAATGGCCGCGGTCCTCTCGGTAACGAGGGATTCGATGGCCGTGAAGTCATTGAACGGGGCATAGGCGAACCCTGGCATCAGCGGCTCAAAACCTTTCTGAACCTTTTCTTGACCGGTTGCCGTGACCATGGCGAGGGTCCGGCCATGGAACGAATTCTTCATTGTGATAATTTCGAAACGCGCAGCTCCATAGCGTTCATGACCATAGCGTCTAGCCAACTTGATCGCCGCTTCATTGGCTTCGGCGCCGCTGTTACAAAAGAACACGCGGTCTGCGAAGGAATGGTCCACCAGCAAGCGGGCCAGTTTCACTTGAGGTTCGGTGTAATACAGGTTCGAGGTATGAATGAGTTGGGCTGCTTGGCGTTGGATTGCCTGGACAAGATCTGGATGCCCATACCCTAAGATATTCACGGCGATTCCTGCGACAAAATCCAGGTACTCCCTCCCCTCCAAATCATAGACCTTTGCGCCTCGTCCCCGCACGATCGAGAGTGGTTGGCGGGTATAGGTCTGCATCAGATACTTGGCTGCGTCGTCCTTCAATTCTTCTGTCGGCATGTGACGTATCCCCTTAGAAAGAAAGGAAAGCTAGCACAGGGCCAAGGGGAAGAGCAATAAGCGATGAGGGGAGGGAGATGATCTCAAATCAGGCAGGCCCAAACGGACAGGTGGGCTGTCAAACTGTGGACGTATCACCTTCGGAGTATGGTAAGCTGCCCTGCTATGACGATGTGTGGGCAGTGCCGCCAGCAAAATCCGGATGATGCCAACTTTTGCCATCAGTGTGGGGTGAAGTTGATGGAAACGAAGGCGTCCGAGGAGACGGTCGGTGTTAGCGCCACGGCTCCGCCGATTCAGGACGAAGAGACAGTCTGGCGACAATTTATCGGGCCCAATGCCGACTACTATTTGAGGGTCTTCAAAAAGTTCTCAGTAAACGGCCAACCGCGCTTTGCCCTCTCATGGAACTGGCCGGCGTTTCTCTACATCTCTTTCCTCTGGTTTCTGTACCGGAAGATGTACCTCCACGCGTTTGTCTATGCTGTAGGTCCGATGGTCTCAACCTATTTCACGGGTGACGTGTCCGCCGGTATCGTTTGGAGTGTCATGGCGGGGGCGACGGCAAACTATCTGTACTATTGGCATTGTTGGGAGCATATCGGGGAAATGAAGCGAGCAGGTCGGATGGACCCTGTCGCTCAAGGAACTGCACTGAAAGAGTCAGGCGGCGTCCAGCCGTACGTCATCTGGGTCGGTGTCGTCTTCTATCTCATTTTCCTTGCGACATTGGTCAAAATGGTCCAAGAAGGTCCGCCTGATTTGGAGCAGTCACCAGGTCGGCCGGCGAAGCAATCGGTTCTATAGCCACAGGCATGACCTTGCAGGACGGTGGGTATCAGTGGTCACCTTGATGTAAGAGAGGAATTACGATGGCTCGATTGGTCTTGCTTCGTCATGGGGAATCGCAATGGAATCTGGAAAATCGGTTTACGGGGTGGGTGGACGTGCCTCTGTCTTCAAAGGGGGTAGAGGAGGCGAAGCAGGCCGGTGAAAAACTGCGTGGATTGACCTTTCACCGGGCCTTTACGTCGGTGCTGATGAGGGCGAATGAGACTCTGCGGATCGTGTTGGAGACGATTGGCCAGACACAGATCCCTATTGAAAAGGACAAGGCGCTGAACGAACGGATGTACGGAGAATTGCAGGGATTGAATAAGGCCGAAACTGCCAAAAAGTACGGCGATGCGCAGGTGAAAATCTGGCGAAGGAGTTATGATGTGAGGCCGCCGGGAGGAGAAAGTCTCAAGGATACGGCTGAACGCACCCTGCCCTATTATGAAACGATGATCAGGCCGTATGTTTTGAAGGGCGAGACCATCATTATTGCCGCCCATGGTAACAGTTTGCGCGCGTTGGTCATGCAGTTGGATCAGCTCTCGAAAGAAGAAGTGCTTGAACTGAATATTCCGACGGGGGTACCGTTGCTGTATGAGTTTGATGATAGCGGCAAGGTTCTTTCCCATCGGTATCTGTGAGTGATTTACGGAAGGGCGGGATTATGAGACTTGCTCAAAACTCTTGAAGGCTTCGATAGATTCCCACGCCTTTACAGACGTGGTCCTGAATTGATTGCGAGCGGGGTTCGTCCTGCTCGGCAGGACCTTGTTCTCACCCCCGCCTTCACAGACGGGGAACTCCCGCTGGATTAGATTTGGTAGGGGTTCACCCAATGTTCTCTAGAAGCCGTCCATATTCTTCGGCAGGCGCATAGTCGATCAAAAGCACCAGGAGTTTTTCGCGGTCTGCTGATGGGATTAGCCCCAGGTCTTCCATGAGGCCTGCTGTTTCTGCACAGATTCCCATGGGGTTGATCCCTTGATGGTCTACCAGGTAACCATATCGCTCCCGCCGTTCAGTCAATTCCGGTTGATACTCTAACCAGGTGCCTGTCCCCAGCTGCCCAGATGGCCACCACTGGGTTCGGATGGACTCGAACAGGTCTTCGTGAATGAAGGCTCTATACTTAGA
>JAEURV010000177.1 GCA_016788465.1 Nitrospira sp.
TGCCATATTCCCATGGATCCAGAACAATTTCAGTACTCTCACATCACAGCGGTGGGCTCTCTCTTACTGTTCCACGTGGAACATAATCTGTCTTAGGAGTTCTCTAGTGGGAAGAGTCATAGCGGTTGCCAATCAGAAAGGTGGGGTCGGAAAGACGACTACCGCGATAAACCTCTCAACAGCCGTTGCCCTTGAAGGGAAAGCCGTACTGCTGATTGACATTGACCCGCAAGGAAATGCGACGAGTGGTCTTGGAATTGACCAGAGGACGTTAAAATGGAGCACTTATAGCTGTTTAGTGAGAAACAGTACCATTCATGAATCCATCATAGAAACAACGATTTCTGGCCTCTCGCTGCTGCCAGCTAACGCCGATCTTGCTGGAGCTGAGGTTGAGCTGGCGAATATAGAAGGTCGAGAGGGCCACCTCAGATCGCTACTTACTGAAATACGAGACAAATATGACTTTGTCTTTCTCGACTGTCCACCCGCACTGGGGATCCTTACCATCAATGCACTCACGGCAGCTAATTCAGTCCTCATACCGGTGCAATGTGAGTATTATGCAATGGAGGGTCTGACCAGACTCATTGGAAGCATCGACCTGGTCCGTCAATCGTATAATCCAAACTTGGAGATCGAAGGTATTGCATTGACGATGTTCGACTCACGAATCAGTCTCTCTAGACAGGTGGCAGACCAAGTACGCGCTCATTTCACGCACAAGGTGTACAAAGCCGTGATCCCCCGCAATGTCGCACTTGCGGAAGCACCCAGTTACGGTCGTCCCGGAATCTTGTACAACATGGCATCCTCAGGATCACAGTCATACGTATCATTAGCTAAGGAGTTTATAGCCCATGGAGAAAAAGGCCCTCGGTAAAGGACTCGACGCGCTCTTGCCGCCAGCCAAGCTGAGCAGGCCCGAAGAGATGGCCGATGTCCAACGAATTCCCGTCGCTCAAATTGTGCCGAATCGCTACCAGCCACGCCACATCTTCCTCCCGCAAGAACTCGCAGAGCTGACCGCCTCCATCAAGGAAAGCGGGGTCATTCAGCCCATTATGGTACGCCGGAAGGGAGATGGCGTTTATGAATTGATTGCCGGAGAACGGCGCTGGCGGGCGTCGAAAGAAGCGGGGCTCACGGTCATTCCAGCGGTCATTAAGAATTGTACAGATCAAGAAGCGTTACTCCTTGCCCTCGTAGAGAATCTCCAGCGTGAAGATCTCAACCCCATGGAGACAGCCCGGGCCTATGCGAGAATGATGAAAGAGTTTGGCCTGACCCAAGAAGCCGTTGCCAGCAAGGTGGGCCGCGACCGATCTTCGGTGGCCAACTTTATCCGTCTGACCCATCTCCACCCCGACCTCCAACTCCTTGTCGAAGACGGAACTCTTTCTACTGGTCATGCTAAGGCACTTCTTAGTCTGTCCACCCCGGAAGCTCAACTCCGGATTGCACACTTGGTGGCCGCGTCGCAGCTATCCGTTCGAGAGACCGAGAAGCTAGTCGAACAAACTATCATCGGGAAAAAGCCTGTCGGGCGTACCACCCGCGCCGCTCAATGGACGGACCTGGAAGACAGATTGCAAAAACGTCTTGGAACCAAGGTGACGCTCCACCCCCATGGACAGGGCGGCAAGCTCGTAATCCACTATTTCTCCCCAGACGAACTCGATGGTGTGGTCGAAAGCCTGTTGGGCTGAGACCAGATCCCCCCCACTCCCCTCCTGAACAGCAATATTTTCCTCATCCCTCCTCTAACCGCTAAATATCTCCCACAGACCGACCGATATGGGACATAACGGCACCGCACGGGATGTTCTGGCAGGGCCGACCACATTGTGAGAGGAGGCGACTGTATGTGGAAAGACAAGCAGGATGGCAGACGCACCGATGACAACGACCTAGACGCCATGGGCTCAGCTCTCGATTCGCCGCGCCCCGAAACCGGCCAAGACGTCAGTGCATTCGTCGGTAAAGGAGTCGTATTCAAAGGAACCATTTCTTATACCGGAACCGTCAGGATCGACGGAACCCTTGAGGGAGAAATCCATACGGATGGTATCCTACTGGTCGGCGAAGATGCGATTCTCACTGCCAAAGTCACAGCCGGCACAATTGTGTGCAAGGGCAAAATCACGGGAGATATCACTGCGCGAGAGAAGATGAAGCTGCGAGCCCCGGCGGTGATCAATGGCGGAGTCACGACTCCCATGCTCTCGATGGAAGAAGGCGTCTTATTCAACGGGACCTTGGAGATGGAACAACAAGCTCGTCCCGTTCAGAAAGAGCCCCCGCTCCATGCCGTCGGGAACGGCAACGAACCAGTAGTTCGAAGACTCCCGGTCTAGCCGAATACGACGGGGAGTGGTGAGCGAGGAGCACGGCCCTGAATCCAGGGAACCGCCTCGCTCGGCTGCTAGGTTCGCAGCCATGTCATGATCGGTCTTCTCACCAAGGAGCAGAGCGCGCGCATGTGGGCCATCGGAGAAAAACAGGGAACCGACGCCACTCCCAATGAGAACTTTACCTTCCTGAGCAAGGGTGTCGATTTTAGGGGCATTCTGAATTTTGATGGCACTATTCGCATAGACGGCCGGGTGGAGGGAGAGATTAATACCAGCGGAACTCTGATTATCGGTGAACAGGCCATCATTAAAGGCGTGATTTCAGCGGGCATATTGATCACCAGCGGCAAAGTCAACGCCACCATCACAGCCACCGCAAAAATTCAAATTCAAAAACCTGGCATCCTGATCGGGGATATCCGTACGCCTGGTATCTCAATAGAGGATGGCGCTCATTTTCATGGCATGTGCGATATGGGGGCCCATAAATGGGTGGACGAGCAGTCCTCTTCCAAAAACGCTCATGACGCCGCCACCTATCGTGGGAAGGCCCGTTCGAGCAGCCTGTAGCCAACATTGGTCATCCCCTGTTGTGACACACCCACCTGGAGCACACACCCCCCTAATCAACTAGGCCGACTCTCACGGAAAAGAACCATTCTAATCCTCTTGGTTTTTTGTCACATTGCACCGTTCAGTAGGCTCGCAGCTTCAGCATGTTCGAGAGGAGGACGACGGAGAAACTTCGAGTCGCAGTGGTTCGTTGCCGATGGCGGCACATGCTCTCGCCAATAATCTGGTAGCCCTTTTGCTCGCATCACCGGTACAATGTGCGAATGGTTCGAAAGTCTGTTCTCTTAGGCATGAGCGGTGGGGTAGATAGCTCCGTCGCTGCCGCGTTGCTCGTACGCCAAGGCTATGACGTCCATGGCGTCACGCTTCAAGTATGGGAACATGAGGACGAGTCGGTCGCCACATCAAAAAAATGGCAAGAACGAGGCTGCTGCAAAATCGGCATTGCGCGGCACGTCGCAAAACTGCTTGGGATCTCCCACGAGGTCATCGATGCCCGCCAGTCATTTCGTCACGCCGTCATTGATGATTTCATTCAGGGCTATACGACAGGCACCACGCCCAACCCCTGCGTGCGTTGCAATGAACGTGTAAAAATTCATACCCTCATTGACCTTGCCCTACAACGCCAATTCGACTACGCGGCAACCGGGCATTATGCTCGGGTGCATGACCACCGAGGTTTCTCCATCCTTTCACGGTCCGCAGATCTTCGAAAAGATCAAACATATTTTCTCTATCGTCTACGGTCGGAATGGTTGCCTCGCTTGCTCTTTCCCTTGGGAGGTCTGGAGAAGTCCATTGTCTGGAAAGAGGCCGAGGCGCTAGGCCTCCCCGCAGACGAACTCAAGGAGAGTCAGGAGATCTGCTTCGTCAGTCAAGGTGATTATCGAACATTCATCAAGAATGAAGCACCGACTGCACGGAATCCAGGATTGTTTGTCGACCAGGAGGGCCGCCCACTAGGCCAGCATGACGGGATCGCCTTCTACACACCCGGCCAGCGTCGAGGTCTTGGTATTGCCGCAGGACACCGCCTCTACGTTCAGCAAGTACATCCTCAAACCAACACGGTGGTGCTCGGGTCGGACGAATTGGTGCACTCAGCATGCACCGTCGGGGACCTGAACCTCTTTGATCCTGATTTCACGTCCCACACCGCAGATGTTCACGTGAAAGTCCGCTATGCAACACCCCCCACAAAGGCGACGCTAACACCATTGAACTCATCAAGCCTACACATCCAATTCCACCAACCACAAAGAGCCTTAAGCCCAGGGCAATCAGCCGTCTTCTACGATGGGGACGACGTCCTGGGTGGTGGTATCATTCAACTGTTCCCGCACTCGTAGGCCGAACCGTTCTTCTTGACTTGCCCCTGAATCTTCATATAGCCTTTGAGGGTATCAATGATCGCTTCCCCTACTACAGGGGAATTTTCTTATGTGCGTTTGAGGGAATCATGTTCGGTTCATTTGGTTGGATGGAACTACTTCTGATCCTGATCATTGTGCTGATCATTTTCGGGGCAGGTAAACTGCCGCAATTGGGAGAGGGGCTCGGCAAAGCGATCAAGGGTTTTAAGAAATCCGTTCATGAGGCCGATGCGATCGATGTCACACCAGGTGAACAGCCGCCACAGGGCGCGCCTCAAACCGCTTCTTCTGCTCAAGTCGGGGCTCAATATGAATCAACAACGTCGCCCAGTCCCGCAACGGCACAACCTAGTCAGGTGAAACAGGGCTAACAGCCATCCATCCCCTGGTGGATGAACAAATGACGGGGACACCGTCGGACGATTACGGCAATAGCCAACCATGTTCGGACTGGGTGCAAGCGAAATCCTCATAATTTTGATCATTGCCTTTCTCCTGTTTGGACCGAAAGAGCTCCCAGAGGTAGGCCGTCAAGTCGGTAAAGCCATCAAAGGCTTTAAAGATACGGCCGAAGATCTTCGGAAATCCGTCGAGCCGGAGCTCAACCTGATTCAGCAGGAAGTCAAAATGGTCGAGCAGGACCTTCAAGCTTCGTTAAAGGAAGCCGAAGAAGAGATCACAGCTGAGCCAAAGCCCGCTGAGACGGGTTCAGCATCGTTGCCAACATCTGGCCATGTCTGATTCGAATGAGATCACAACCTCTTTGATCACCCTCTAGAAGGAGAGGCATAGCCGACACCCCAACACCTCGTACGTTTTCACTCACCAAAGATCTTTGCGACAAAGGTCGTCTAACCTGCCCAACTATTCACTCGCTTCGTTGAGTACGAAAACCCTTGGGCTATCAAGGCGGCAACCGATCCGCGTGGCGATGAAACACCTGGTTGGAATCCGGCTACCTAAACGTATCATGGACAAAACGAAAAATATGGAAACAGGAAGGCCGTCCGGACAAAGGGGGAGATTCCTCGTACAGTTTCTGATACTGGTGAGTCTTTTCGTGAGCCATGGGATCGTACAGGCTGCATTCCAACTCCCAGAAGGCGAGAAAATCACGAATCCCATCGTCATCGGACGTGGCATTCCACAAAAGGAGGCATATGAGCCATTCGATCCGAAGATCGGTCGGAATTTCGACCTTAAGAATCTTTGGATGCGGGCGGACATGCGCGTAAGACCAGAGTACCGAACCAACGTCTGCTTTGGCGGCGGCATCGGAGCTGCCGGACAATGTAACGCACCGGGCCTCGTCGCCAATAACCTCCCAGGCAAGGCAAACGACCAGTTCGTGCAACAGATGACTCGATTAGGTATCGGGTATGACCTTTCACCGGACGTCAATTTTTACCTGGAATTCATCGACTCAAGAACCTGGGGAGGAAATGGAACGCCCATCGGTGCCAATGGAGCAGGAAATAATGGAGACCCGGCAATTCATACCTGCGGATCCACCCCCGCTAATGGGAGACCGACCTGTACACTTGGAATCCGTGCCGGTTACATGTTGATTCGAAACTTTGCAGGTGTCCAAGGCCTTGGACTCAAGGCCGGCCGGCAATACCTTGTCTTTGGAGATCAAAGTCTCTTCGGCCACTTCGATTGGGCCAACACCGGCTGGTCATTTGATGGGGTGATGCTGCAGTATACAACTGGCTTTATGGACACACACCTCGGTTGGTTCCGCACAGCAGAAACAGATCTCTTGCAAGGCGCCACCCTTGGAAGCGGCGGACCAAATATCGGTGGAACGGGCCAGGCGAAAAATGCGGCTGGCGATGCTGACTTTATTATCTTATACAATCAAATCAAAGCGGTACCGGGTTTTCTCATCGAACCCTTCTATATCTATTACAAAAACAATCTTGGGGGGGGAGATGTCTCCTTCCAGGGACTGGGAACTCCCAAGCACGGCAATCAGACCCGCCACGTCATCGGAAATCGTATTGCCATGAAAAAAGGTTACTTCGATTTCTCAAGCGAAGTAGTCTACCAGTTCGGTCAGATGGGGGACACCGCTGCTGAAGCCAGCGGTCTTTGTGGTGACCCCGGTGGGGAAGGAAAATGTCTGCACATCAACGCATGGGCCACAAGAAACTGGATTGGATATACGGCATTTAACTTGCCGGGCAAGCCGCGCATCGCTTTCAACTTTGATTATGCATCCGGGGACGGTCGTGCAAATTGTACGTTATCCAACGGAGCCTACGGAGCTTGCAAAACAGCCAATACCTTTGAAAACTTTTTCCCGACGAACCATATCCATATGGGATACATGGATGTTATGGGATGGAAGAATATGATGAGCTTCTCGGGGAACTTCCAGGCCCGTCTATCTCCGGATGATCATATTGAAGTGTGGTACACCAACCTCCATCTGGCCAATGCAAAGGACAATTGGTATCGCGCAAGCCAGGGTGTTTATGTCTTTTCCCAACCGGGCAATACCAAGACTCACATCGGTGATGAAGTGGACGTCGCCTGGACGCACTTCTTCATGCACGGCATGGTCGCGTTTCAGGCTGGGTACGGTCACCTCTTCCCTGGGTCATACATTTCCCAAAACCTGGGGCGCCGAGCAGTCGGTCAGGATTGGGCCTATGCCCAACTGTGGATCAACTTCTGAGGCAGAAACTGAACCGTGCTTGGCCGAGATCTTGGCTGCCTCTATGATGACGCACTTCTCAGTCCGGAGAAAACCCCTCCCTCACAAAGCAGTCCTGGAGTTCTCCGTAAGTCCGTGTCACGGGAAACGCCGGAAACTCTTTCGGCAAGTGGTCAGGGGGCCTGAAGAAAAACCCTTTGTCAGCTTCACCTAACATCCCAATATCATTGTATGAGTCCCCTGCCGCCATGGTGAAGAAACTCAGTCCCTTCAGGGAGGCTACTGCATGTTTCTTGGGATTTTGCATCCGCATGTGGTAATTGACGATCCGACCATCAGGCTCGATTTCCAATTGATTACAGAAGAGAGTCGGAAAGCCAAGCTGTCGCATCAGTGGTTGGGCAAACTGATAGAACGTGTCGGATAAAATAATTACCTGGCAACGTTCGCGAAGCCACGCGATGAAGTCAGTTGCACCGTCTAACGGACCCATCTTGGCAATCTCCGCTTGGATGTCCTGGATTTTCAATTCATGCCGATCGAGTATGGCCAACCGTTGCTTCATAAGTTGGTCATAGTCCGGCATCTCCCGAGTCGTCACCTTTAACTCTTCAATCCCAGTCTTCAGGGCAACATTGATCCAGATTTCAGGAACAAGCACACCTTCCAAATCCAAACACACGACAACGGGCTTCTGCATACCATCTCCCCTTCTATGGAGGCCTCCAGCACCTGACACAATCAGTCTCTAGATGCCCCGCGATCACCAGAAAATGACTGACTCAAAAATCGCCACACCTTATCCAAAGCCTGATCGAAAAGCTGAGTACCCTTCCACACTTGTTCAGACGCTCGCAGGTGACTTTCAGCCCATTCCAAAGCCAACGGCAGTGCAATCAACCCAGTCGACGTTCTGGTGAGATCCTGCCAGAGCAACCCTAGAACCGTGCTTATCCGCAGCGGTGTAGGAATGACATCCACGGGATTCGCGATGAGGTCCTCACACCGATCGGCAGGCGAGGTCACCAACAGTTCGCGGCAGGCTGCAGGGCGTTCGTCATAGATCGTACAGACTTCCTCTTCCAGGAAAGGACAGGCGAGCCGCAGGCCGTAGTACCTATGATTCATCCCCTCAAGAGCATCCTCGTCAGAATAATCAGAAGTCTCAGATAACTCGGACAGTCCTTGCCAAATCCCGTGGGAGAGCAACCGCACTTTCGTGTCAGCAAATCGTGCAATGATACGAGCTTGTTGTTCGGCAGGCCGAGAGCGAACCCAGTCACGGACCGCAAACGCTTCTGGTGCGGACAGAGGAACAAGCATCCGGCAGCAAGCAGCACAGCCCTTTCGGCAAGAAGGCAGACTCCCCTCCTCCGCCGACCGTGTGACTTCAAGCGCTTGGGCTTCTTCCCCTAAGCGCCTCATGAGAGGCACGATAGCCGTCACGGGGACAAAGCCTGTCGGCACATCAACAGCCGTGGTAATGCAGCCTGCCGATGTGTTCAGTGAAATCTCGAAGCGCTCACTGGTCGGAGGAATCATCACATAGTCCGACTGCGAAAAGGATCCGTCTTCCTCATTGACTCGGAGCTAGAAAGTAATATGCGTTTATGCGCCGAATCAAGAGTAAGAATCCTCCAACCGTGCCCTGCACGCTAGACCTACTGGCCTCATGAAACCCGCGTTCATCAGCACCGTCCCCAAAAGCTTCACTCTGGCTTGTCGGACTAGCCAGATCCTACCGGTTCACTTGCCCTACCGCCAAATGGACTTCCACATAAGGCCATCTTTGGGTCTTGCGCGTCGTAGAAAAAGGCGTAGAGTTTATACTGCGCGGGTACACCGACCCTGGCGTCCGTGTGATAGCCAATGAGAGATCGTCGCTCAGACCGTACCAGCGAGGTGTACCCCCGCCCAACCGATGCTCGTCTTTTCCAACTACACCAACCACATCCCTACTCAACAAACACCACAATAAACTCTTGACCATAGTAGCTCACCTTGCTCCTTCATCGCAGAAGCTCGATAATGCCGTATGGAATCGTCACCAGGTTTTTCAGGTCATATCGTAGGCCTGCTCAAGTCTTACATGCGCGACTTGGTCGATCAGGCAGAGCAGGAAACACATTCTCTTAAACAATTTGGCTTTACTCCCGATCCCTACCGACCGGACCAGGCTCTTTCTGATCTGCTGGCCTTGCTTGATGACCGTATCGAATCAGAAGGGATACAGGTGGGATTGCCGGACAATTTTCTCCACGACATGTGGAATCTGTGTAACGAAGCCCTCTCACCAATCTCCGACCGAGTGTGGCTCGAGGGTAATCTTAGCGGCCAGAACCCCGGAAAAGCGAGAATGAGGGAACTGACGTATCAGGCACTGGTCGATTTTATCGAGGTCCGCTCAGGGAACGATCGTTGAGACCCCTCCGGATGGCTCCTCTCACCAACATTGCTGTGGGCCCCCCCAATCATGAAACACCTTGGTCATCTAGAGATGTCTGTGCTGAGCGTGCAAACACTCC
Organism: Nitrospira sp.; assembly: GCA_016788465.1. GTDB lineage: Bacteria > Nitrospirota > Nitrospiria > Nitrospirales > Nitrospiraceae > Nitrospira_D. The sequence goes on from JAEURV010000177.1 coordinate 9,491, forward strand.
TCTGGCTCTTCCTGCGACAAGAAGACCTGGAGCCGCTACCAATAATTTGAGAATAGCATGCTGCCGTGGAACCGGCCTTCGTGTATACCATCATGAGAAGGGAGGAGTGTTGGAATGGCATCAACAAACTATTGGCTGATGAAATCTGAGCCCTCGACATTCTCGATCGACGATCTCGCGCAATCTCGAGATCAGAGGACCTGCTGGGATGGAGTTCGCAATTATCAAGCCCGCAATTATATGCGCACTATGGCACTCGGAGATCAGATCCTGTTCTACCATAGTAACGCTGATCCCCCCGCAGTCGTCGGCATCGCAGAAGTCGTCAGGACCGCCTATCCTGATTCAACACAATTCGATAAGAAGGACAAGCACTATGACCCAACAAGTAAACCGTCCGACCCCAGATGGGATATGGTCGACATCAAATATGTCAGGGCCTTTCCGAAACCATTAACCTTGGAAGACATGCGAAAAGACCCTCAACTTAAGGGCATGGTCCTGTTGAAGAAAGGCTCTCGGCTCTCAGTTCAGCCGGTTACCCCAGCGGAATGGCAACACATCTTGCGTCTGGCCAAGAAAAACTGACGGCGGGAACACCTTAGATACTGGCTTTCCCATCATCCATATACCGATGTTGCCAGTCTAACCAAGCATGTCCAAGCTCGTGCGCAAGAATATAGCGGCGGCGAGTGACCGGAAGCCGTTTTCGTACATAGATGGTCTTCGTATCATCATCCCAGATGCCATCCGCATTGGGATCGCGCTTATCCATCTCTGCATCAGATAACTGTCGAACCGAGATTCGGTAGCCGAACGGCAGGACAACCTGATTGGGAATTCGGAGCATCTTCTTTCGCTCTCGCAGCATAGTCCCCATAATCCACTCCTTCTTCCTCCTGGTGGATTAGCCTATCACAAGCAGGCAGACTGAGTGTTGGTATTTTTCTTCCATATTATCAATATCTTGCCCTATCCATGGCAATACAAGACCCCAATAAGGCAATTACCTCTTCCATCGCGTCAACCCTTTTCACCAGCCTCGGGAATTGTGTATGATCCACTCATGGATTCTGTCCTGAACCAAGATGTGCTGGCCCCCTGGCCGACGTGGGTCCCCCTGGTTGGCGTCAAGATTCGGAACCGCGGAGAGGTCAAAAAACTGGGTTCGAAGGGGCTGCCCTTGTCCAATGGCGACCCAGTCTTACTCGAGGCTGACGGCGAAGTGACGTACGGTATCGTCTACACCGAACCCTACTCAGCCCCGTTTACCCCTCCCATGCGAGCCATGAAATCCATCCTGCGCAAGCCCGATTCGGAGGAAGCTGAGTTGATTGCTCGACTAGGGCTCCTCTCTGAGGAGGCTGCTGGCTACTGTAAGGCGAAGGCCGCCGATCTGAATATTCGCCTTAAACTCGTCGAGGTCTACGGGGCCATGGATCGGCGACAGCTCACCTTTGTCTATACAGCCGATGAGCGCATCGACTTTCGCGAACTTGTGCGTGATCTCGCGCGACGGTTTGGCGGTCGAATCGAAATGCGCCAAGTCGGTGTCCGTGAAGAAGCCAGGCGCCTGGGTGGCATCGATACCTGTGGCCTCATCCTGTGTTGTGCCTCCTTCCTGACCGACGTGAAACCGGTCACCGCGAAGCAGGCGAAGAAAATGGATCTGCCGGTAGATGATCCACGCCTGCTCGGCGTCTGCGGACGACTGAAGTGCTGTCTAATGTTTGAGATGATGGATGCTGAGGGAAAGATTCCGTCTCAAGCGCAACAACTCATCACTCCGACCAAAGCCAACTCCCCTTCTGCTCCGGTTCTGCCATCATAGCGACACCTTACCAATATCAAGATTTGGACAGCTCTTTTTCTCGGACTTCGTCGAATCCTTTCCGCTACTCTGCCCTCTAATACGTTACCAAATGTCGAGGTCGTTCTCTGTCTAGATAGGCTAGGAGGGAATTCCTCACAATAAGGGGGGTATTGCAATGAGAAGAGGACTCTTGGCCACTTTTGCACTGGTTGCCATTGGATGTAGCAGCATTGCCACACAAAAAGCGGTAAGCGGGGAACCAGCCGGTCCCGCCGTCGGATACGACATTCATGTTCAGGCGCCTCATATGATGGCGGACGGAACCGCAGGAGGCCCGTTCCATCACTACTGCAAGGGTATTTCCGATAAGATCCTTCAATGCCTGCTCTTCGAATCTACCGATCCAAAGGCTCCGTTGGTCGCCGTCGAGTACTTCGTGGCCAAAGAGCTCACACGCAAGCTCCCAGCCATTCAGTGGCACCGGCATTTCCACGATCATAAGGTAGAAGTCGCGACAGGTCGAGTCCAGGTCCTAGACATGCCCGCTGAACAGGCCGCCAAAGTCGTAGAAATAGCAGCAGGGACAGACGGTATTGTATACCAACTGTGGCAGCATGGGCAGGAGTTCCCCGATGGGACTGTGAGTTTCCCCCAATCCTTGGGACACAAATTCCCTGGCTATTCCGACAAGTAAAACAGGATAGGCGAAGACCAGGCTCAGTCCACATAGATGGGGCTGGCCTGGTCTCATTGATCAACCATGATTCTACGACAGAGACCGATAGAAATCTCTATGTGCAGGTTTCTCGTACTCGCTCTGACTTTAGCAACTGTGAATCTCATTCATTCAACGGCCTTAGGAACTGATGACGCTGTCCTCAAACCTCGAGTGCCGGCCGACCAAATGGACCAGGCCAAAGCCTGGAAGAATCCTCTGAAGCCCACGCAAGAGGCCCTTGAGAAGGGTAAGCAGCTTTTTCAAGGGAAAGCCTTCTGCGTCACCTGCCATGGAAGAGACGGCAAGGGACTTGGAGGTGACATTGAGCCGGGAACGCTCAAGGGCCCGTTGCCTCGCAATTTCACCGACACAGAGTGGCAGGCGGCCAGAACGGATGGTGAGCTCTTCTGGATCTTGAAGAACGGAAGCAAAGGCACTGCGATGGCGCCGTTTATCCCACTGATTCTGAACGAGGAAGAAGCCTGGCAGGTCCTGCTCTACGTGCGATCCTTTGGCCAGAGTAGTAACACACCAGTAAAGTGATTCCTTTCCCCAGAAGCCTCTCCTAGGTCAGAGCAGAGACATGGAGGGAAGCACCTTACGACCGAGCGTCGCCGGGCCGAGACGGTGGTTGATCCTGCATGAGCGATTGGATGGTCTCCCCCATCAATGCTCGCTCCACTGCCATATCCCGCCGACGCAAGACTGCGGACACGGAATCACTGGCATCGAGATGCGGGGCGATCCATGGCGGGGTGCCGTTGCGAACCGAATCCAAAACCTCTTTCACGAAGATCAGGTCCGGTGACTTGATCAGGCTCACACCTTCTGGTTGCTGCAGACGCCCGACGAACCCATTTTCAATCAATCGTTCGACTTCTTCCTCCACCAGGGACAAGGGCAGGTTCAATTCGCTCGATAGCTCCGGCAACGTCGGCGGACGATCACCTTTGACATAGCGATGTCCCAGGACTCGCAAGACTTTCAGAGCCAACTGCTCACGGAAGAGGTATGTGCCTTGATCCCAGAGCAGGCGGGACAAATAGGCGGTGGGATATTGATAGAAAAATGAGAACTGCGCGCCGATCAATACGATCATCCAACCCGTGTAGAGCCACAGCAGAAACAGGATGAGCACGGCGAAACTCGAATAAATCGCACTGTAGTTGGTGGACACCGCGACGAACTTCGCAAAGATCTCCTCCGCCAGGATCCACAGCACAGCGGCCGAGACGCCGCCGACCGCGGCCGCTCGCACTTGAACATGGGTATTAGGAATGACCTTATAGAAGAAGGTAAATAAGCAACAGAGCATCACGAAGGGAATGACCTCACCGCTCCACACCAGGAGTGTGCCAAAGGGCTCCATTTGCACGAGATGCTGGACCAGCGTATGGCTTTGTAGCGACGCCAATAAGCCAAAGGCACTCATGATGACCAACGGCCCCACAAGGACCGCGCTCAGGTAGTCGGCAAACTTCCGTTCCCACGTACGCCCCTGTTTGACTTGCCAAATGACGTTCAAGGCTTGCTCGATCTTGTCGATCAACGAATACGTCGTATAGAAAAGGCCGGCAATGCCCACAACTCCCAAGACACTGATTTTGATGTTATCCACGAATCGTACGATTGTGGTCGTGATCTCGTGACTCTTCGACCCTAGCGGTTCCAGCAGCTGAGCCAACATCGGTTCGATCACGTGGTGGATATCAAACGCCTTGAGCACCGAGACCGTCACGGCGAGAAACGGCACCAACGACAGCAACGTGGTGAAGACGAGACCCGCCGCCCGAGCATCGAGCAGACGATGACGGAACTCCATGCCGACAGCCGTCGCCAACCGGATCACTTGCGTGACCAACCGCCGAGCCCAGGACATGGTCGCCAGGTCCTT
>JAEURV010000181.1 GCA_016788465.1 Nitrospira sp.
TATCGATTCCTGGTTGTGTGTGAACATGGACGCGGGGCGAGCGGTCAGCCATTCTATGCGTTCGGCGAAGGCAGCAAGAAGGGCGCTGGATCAGCCGGTCGCCGCTTCACCGAAGTAGATGCCCAGGCCGCTGATATGCCAGCCCGTGACGCCACAAAATTTGTGAATAAGTTCTTTTCCAAAAGCTGACCATCGTGGCACTGATCGTACAGAAATACGGCGGCACCTCGGTTGGTACAATCGAACGTATCAAGCGGGTAGCTGATCGTGTTGAGAAAACACAACGCGATGGCAATCAGGTCGTCGTCGTGCTGTCCGCGATGAGCGGCGAAACAGACCGGCTCATTAAACTTGCCCATGAAATGACCGCCACTCCCGATGATCGGGAGATGGATATGCTCCTCTCGACCGGCGAGCGCGTGACGATTGCTCTGCTAGCGATGGAGTTACGTGGCCGCGGTATCAATGCCCGCTCCTTTACAGGCAGGCAAGTCGGCATCATGACCGACAGTGCCCATACTAAGGCTCGAATCGCACGTGTGACGTCCGGGCGGCTCCGGGAGACTCTTGCTCAAGGGGTCGTGCCTGTGGTGGCGGGGTTTCAAGGCATCAACGAACGGTCGGATGTCACGACGCTGGGCCGAGGTGGGTCCGATCTGTCTGCGGTTGCGGTGGCTGCGGCGCTCAAGGCCGATCGCTGCATTATCTTTACTGATGTCGACGGGGTCTATACCGCCGATCCCAACATCGTTCCGGCAGCAAAACGCATCGACAAGATTTCCTATGAAGAGATGCTCGAAATGGCCAGTCTCGGCGCAAAGGTGCTGCAGACCAGGTCGGTGGAATTCGCGGCTAAGTTCAACGTGCCGGTGGAAGTGAATTCCAGCTTCAAAGAAGGAAAGGGAACGCTTGTGACGAAGGAAGATACGGATATGGAAGCGGCGGCGGTTTCCGGAGTCACGGGAGACCGCAACCAGGCGAAGATCACGATCATTGGGGTACCCGACAAGCCGGGCATTGCGGCCAGGATCTTTGGGCCGGTGGCGGAGGCGAATATCAATGTGGACATGATCATTCAGAACATCAGCCAGGCGGCACTCACGGATCTCTCCTTTACGGTCCCACGGGCGGATCTGAAAAAAGCCGTGCCGCTTATTCAGGGGGTCGCGAAGGACATCGATGCCAAGTCGGTCTCCGTCACTGAAGCGATTGCGAAGGTCTCACTCATCGGTGTCGGCATGCGCTCGCACTCCGGCGTGGCGGCCAAGATGTTCAACGTGCTATCGCGCGAGGGAGTGAATATCATGATGATCAGCACGTCGGAGATCAAAATCTCCTGCGTGGTCGAAGAGAAGTACCTCGAACTGGCCATGCGCTCGCTCCATTCGGCATTTGGGCTGGATCAAGTACAGGCTTAATACCAACCGGAACAAAGCCAACACTCGGTTCGTACCTCGTCGAGCCTAATCTCCTCCTCAACCAGACCGTTTCCCTTGCTTCACCAATCGCTGCTACGCAGGTCCACCAACGCCGTATTCCAAATGCTCTGAGCCCCAACGGACGACCAAGAGAAGGACGTGTCCCTGCGTCTGTTAGGTGTATGACGTCTCGACAGGGGAGGCCCTCTCCTGGTACCCTTTCTCCCCATGGCTAGAAATACAAAACAATCACATACTTCCCGCGGGGTCCGTGAGCAGGCTCCGGTTCCCGTCAATGTACTGTCTGCCGAGCAGACGGCCAAATTGGAAATCTATGACACGACGCTCCGTGACGGGGCGCAGGCAGAGGATGTTAGTTTTTCAGCGGAAGACAAGATTCTGATCGCGCAGAAGTTAGACAGCCTGGGTGTGCATTTTATTGAAGGCGGATGGCCCGGCGCCAACCCGAAAGATATTGAATTTTTTCGGATGATCAAGACGATTCCGCTGAAGTATGCGGAGGTTATTGCGTTCGGGTCGACCAGGAAGGCGAGTAATACGGTTCGCAAGGATCCGAATCTGCAGGGGTTACTCGGTGCCGACACGAAGATCATCACGCTCTTCGGGAAGACCTGGTCGCTGCATGTCACCGATGCGCTTGGTATCTCCCTCCACAAAAATCTTGAGTTGATCGGTGATTCCATCGCCTATCTTCGAGGGAAAGGACGCCGCGTATTCTACGATGCGGAGCATTTCTTTGACGGCTATAAGACCAATCCGGACTATGCTTTGAATACAATTCGGAAAGCGGTGGAAGCCGGTGCGGAGCGGATCATTCTGTGCGACACGAATGGTGGCACGATGCCTTGGGAAATCCGTGAGATCTGCGGGGTGGTGCAACGCGAGTGCGGGGTACCGCTTGGCATCCATGCGCATAACGATTGCGAAATGGCCGTGGCAAACTCTTTGGTCGCCGTTGAGATGGGGATTCTCCAAGTGCAGGGGACGATCAATGGAATCGGGGAGCGGTGTGGAAATGCCAACCTCTGCTCCATTATTCCGAATCTCGAACTGAAAATGAAACGTCAGGCCTTGACCAATACCTTGAGTCACCTCAAGGATGTTTCCGGCTTTGTCACGGAGATCGCCAATCTGATGCCCAACAAGCATCAACCCTATGTGGGGGATTCCGCCTTTGCCCACAAAGGTGGGGTGCATATTCATGCGGTGCTCAAAAATTCGGCAACCTATGAACATATTGATCCGGCTCGCGTCGGCAATCGACAGCGGATGCTGATCTCCGACTATGGAGGACGCAGCGGTCTGCTCGACAAAATTGAAGCCTATGGGATTAAGCTCTCCAAGAATCACGCGAAGGTTGACGAGCTGGTTCATACTCTTAAGGAACGCGAAAGCCAGGGCTATCAGTTCGAAGGGGCCGAAGGGTCCTTCGAATTGCTGATGCGAAAAGCCATGGGGCACCACAAGTCGTCATTTCGATTACTTGGGTTTCGTGTGATCGTTGAGAAGAAGCAGGAGGACGGCTCCTTGCTCTCTGAAGCGACGGTGATGGTGAAGGTTGGAGAGGTGGTCGAACATACGGCAGCGATCGGGGCGGGGCCGGTGAATGCGCTTGATCATGCGTTGCGCAAGGCCTTGGAGAAATTCTATCCGCAACTTCGAGAGGTGAAGCTGCTCGACTATAAGGTCAGGGTGCTAGCCGCAAATCGGGGGACTGGATCAAAAGTGCGTGTCTTAATCGAGTCGGGAGACCATAAAGACAAATGGGGGACGGTGGGGGTCTCTGAAAATATCATGGAAGCGACGTGGCAAGCTCTCGTCGATAGTATCGAATATAAACTGCTGTCGAAAAACTAGAGTATTTTCGTAAGCATTCGCCAAATTATTCTTGACAGGTGTCATAACCTCACGTAACTTAAGACAAACTTACCGCAATGAGTGAGTGGTGGTATCAGAGCGAGCGGTGAGTGGTCGTCGTTATGTGGAGGGGGATGGCATGAGGAAGGCGGATATCGCTGAGGAAATTTTTAAGCAGGTCGGCATCTCGAAAAATGAAGCGGCTGATATCGTCGAGTTTGTGTTGAATCTCCTCAAATCGGTACTGCAGAAGGGAGAATCGGTTAAAATCGCAGGGTTCGGAAACTTTGTCGTGCGGAGCAAAGGCGCCCGGAAGGGACGCAACCCGCGGACCGGAGAAGAGATTGGGATTACCCCCCGGCGAGTCGTTACATTTCGTCCAAGCCAGGTATTCAAGAAGTACGTCAATTCTTAAGGCGACTTCACCTACATTGTCGACTGCACCGTGAGGCCGGTCATGGGAACTGAGCCCAGGCTGGGCAGCAAGGTTTTTTATAAGATCGGCGAGGTGAGTCGGTTGACCAGGCTTCCCTCGTATGTACTTCGTTTCTGGGAATCTCAATTCGCGTTCTTAAAACCAAAAAAGAGTCGAGGCAACCAGCGGCTGTACGTTCAGCGCGATATCGAAACCGTTTTGCAAATCAAGCGCATGCTTTATGATGAGGGCCATACGCTCGAGGGAGTGAAGCGGTACTGGGTTCGTCGAGGAAGGGCTTCTACCCGCCGGCTGAAGCCAAGGGAAATCGCCAAGAAATTGAGAGGAGATCTACAAGTCATTCTGAAGATCATCGATTCGCATTCATCATAACTTAAACGTGCCTGTGCATTTCACCGAAGACAATCACGAGAGAATCTGCGACAATAACCCCCCTTGAAACGTCATGAAGGTGTCGGGGCGTAGCGCAGCCCGGTAGCGCACTCGCTTGGGGTGCGAGTGGTCGTGGGTTCAAATCCCGCCGCCCCGACCAGTTTGCAGAGTTCAGAAGGGATAAGGGGAACGAGCTGATCTCCCGGTTCCGTTGAAGCTGCCTCAGGCAGCTTTTTTATTGCAATCCTCCCATGCGTATTTTAGTCACCAATGACGATGGCATTCAGTCTCCGGGGATCACAGCATTGGCGAAATCCCTCGCTGCACTCGGTGAAGTCTGGATCGTTGCTCCGGATCGGGAGCGGACGGCTGTCGCACACGCTGTGACCTTGCATAAACCCTTGCGTGTTCATCAGCTGGCTCCACGAACCTATGCTGTGAACGGAACACCGGTCGACTGTGTGAATCTCGCATTGCTGAAAGTCATGCCGAAACCTCCGGCCATCGTCGTGTCCGGGATCAATAAAGGCGTCAACCTCGGCGATGATGTGATGTACTCCGGCACCGTATCAGCGGCGATGGAAGGGACCATCCTCGGCGTCCCCTCCGTGGCGGTCTCTCAAGAAGGGCGAGACCGATTTCGATTTGATATCGGCGCGGCCTATGCCATGCGCGTGGTCCGGCTTGTTTTGGCTCAGGGCCTTCCGGAAGAGACCCTGTTGAACGTCAATATCCCGAATCGCCCACGGTATGACATCAAGGGTGTCCGGGTCACCTGTCTGAGTAGAAGACGATTCCATAATCCCGTCATTGAAAAGCTGGATCCTCATGGGCGCAAGTATTATTGGATTGCTGGTGAACGGATCTCGTGGAGCCGCAGCAAAGATGCCGATCACGAGGC
>JAEURV010000190.1 GCA_016788465.1 Nitrospira sp.
TCAAAGACACCAGGATGAGCTTTCTAACAGCAATGAGAGGACTTTTCGACATGATGCCCACTCCATCCACATCGGTGTGAGTCTGGATCATAAAGAGGTCGGACACGTATTTTGGCATGGCAGCTCGGTCTCGCCACCCTACGATGTGAATCTCGCCAATTCCCTTCTCATCAGATACATCGATATGGATATCCAGGAAGCACTCTTCAAGCCAAAACCGTCCCTCCTGAAAAAAGACTGACTCTACCCCTACCTGTTCATCGACTTTTGCAGGGGCCGATGAGCACCAACCACTATTGGCAGCGAGGAACTTGGGGTAACAACTGCTTACTTGGACGAAGGTCCTGAGAGCAGCCCTCCCTCCCAATGCTGACGTCTGATACTTTTCCTGAAATTCCAGACTTCAGAAATGATATCGACATCCATAAACACCTGATGATAACTGAGCTGTTCCAGGAAGGATTCGACTAGACGCGTGGTCCAACCCATGCGCGCTCGTCGAACATGATCAAAAGTAATTGCGGACGGCATGAGGCACCCCCTTGGTATGTGAGAAGAGCGATGAGCGCTGGTCTGCATTGCAAACTTCTCTACTCAAGGACCTGCGGCAACTTCTTTGCCAGGCAAGAAAAGCACGCGATGTGGTTGTTTTTTAGGAAGAGGAAGACAAACCTTGTGAGGATGAATCGAAGACGACGCGTATCGGGCTTGATACACGTGAATTGGATTGGATCCAGCAGTCCGTGGGATCGTACCGGATAACTAGTCCTCAATGCCGATCTGACGGAAGGTGAGCGGGTGGGGCGTCCTAAACCGACTCCCCCACTTCCATATCGGCTTTTCTCGCTTCACTGAGCGCGGACGCGCTTTCTTTCGCCGGCTCGCCTTCCCAGTAGAGGATCCGTCTGCAATAGGGGCAGAGATGGAGGTCATCTGATCGTCTGACCTGGGCGATGAGTTGCGGTGGGATCTGCAACCGGCAGCCTACACACATGCCGTCACGGACGGCAGCCAAGGGCTGATCCTTTCGTGAGGCTTTCACCTGGTTGTATCGGTCAAGGAGGCCCCTCTCCACCTTTCCCGCTGCTTCTCGATAGTCGGCTTCCAGTCGTGTCAACTCCTTCGCCAGCTCCTGATCCTGTGTCTCCAATCCCCGTTTCTCCTGAGCGAATACCTGCTCCTGTCCCTGTTTTTTCTCTTGCAGCTCCTTTGCGGTTTTTTGGAGTCCATCCATCCTGTCCATGGCCACCAAGATCTTCTCCTCAAACTCGCCTCGTTTCTTGTTCGCCAATTCGAGTTCGAACAGATGGGCCTGATACTCTTTGTTGGTCTTCAGGCTCGCCGCATGCGATTTCATCTTCTCGGTCTGCGTTTCATGGACTTCAAGATCCTTCTCATGCACGCGCCGTTCCTTGGTGGCCTCATCGATTGCAATTTTCGCCTCAGTCAAGGCTTGGGTCACTTCTCGAAGCGGCGTTTCGGCAAGGTGGAGGCGTTCGGGAATTTTTCTTCGGATCTCCGTGATCTCCATAATCCGAAGATCGAGTTTTTGCAATTCGATGAGTGGGAACAGTTTCTGATTCACCGTATCCTTTCCATCAGGGCCTCAGCACTGAAGACACGAGAAATGCGTCCCGCTGGTGGGCCCACTAGGACTTGAACCTAGGACCAGCTGATTATGAGTCAGCCGCTCTAACCACCTGAGCTATGGGCCCACTTCGGAATGGTCAAGGCTCGCGATAAAATCCACGTTTGGAGATGGCTTCGACAGATTTCCCCAA
>JAEURV010000228.1 GCA_016788465.1 Nitrospira sp.
CAGACGAACTCCTGGTTCAAGAATCTTGGCCGCCTGTTCATACGCCGGTGCCATCATGCGGCAGGGTCCGCACCATGGCGCCCAGAAATCCACGACCAACGGGATATCGTTTCGTGTCGCATGTACGTCGAAATCCGCCACCGTCAGCGTGATCGGATGTCCGGTGAACAACAGCGTATGGCATTGCCCGCACTTGGGAGCTTCCCTCAGACGGGTTTCGGGCACGCGATTGATGCCTCGACAATGGTGACAGACGATGTGCACCCGCTCACTCATTTGGATCCAATCCCGCCCGCTTCAACCGATCTCGCAGCCGCTCAATCTCGGCCAGCAGATCAAGCATGACCGCCACGGCTTCGGTGCTCACCGAGAAATCCTGCTGCAGACGGGCAGCTCGCCGAGCAACAGTAAGGTCCGTCGCGCAAAATCGCCAGCCTGATTGTTCCTTGCCCTCTGGATCCAAGACCCCTACCTCGGTCAATTCGGCAATCCATGACACATCGGCCCGGCAGGCTCTCGCCAATTCCTCTGCGGTGAGCACGCCCTCGTCGCCGATGACCCAACCTGTCAGAATCTCTTTCTCCATGACCACACCTCCTCACACACCAAGAGTTCGTCTCGGGTTGAAGGCCAGTTCCTGAGCCATCGTCCGATAGAGTTGTTGAGCCCGCTCCGTGTCCGCTGCTGGCACGACGACGTCCAGAACAAGGTAGAGATCACCTGACGGCTCGCCGGGAATTCCCCGGCCCTTGAGCCGAAGCTTCTGCCCGCTCTGTGAGCCTGCAGGAATCTTGACCTCGACCACGCCCGTCGGCGTCGGTGCTTTCACCGTCGCGCCAAGAGCCGCCTCCCACGGAGCAATCGGCAGGGTCAGCGAGAGATCATGGCCCTCCACACGGTATACCGAATGGGGATCGAAATGAACTTCGAGATAGAGATCTCCTGAAGACGCTCCTCCTGATCCCGGCGCACCCTGGCCAGCCAGACGGATCAGTTGGCTATCGCGGATACCTTTGGGAATCCGTACGCTGAGTGTATGGTCCCGCAACACCACGCGTCCCTCCGAATCAAGCCGGGGCGCGCGCAGCGTAATCGTTCGGGTCGCCCCATGAAATGCGTCCTCCAACGGGATGACAATCTTCGCATGACGATCCTCGCCGTGACTATGGTGTACATCGGCTTGACGAGTAAAATTACCGAAGAGACTGGAAAAAAAGTCGCTGAACTCGGCGGCATCCGCTGTGGAGAATCTGCCTGGGGCGAATTCAAATCCGGCCGCCCAATCTGGCGGAGGCGTAAACTCCTGTCCTGCCCTCCAGCCGGTCCCGAGCTGATCATAGGCAGCACGCTTTTCCGGATCCTTCAGGACTTCGTAGGCCTCACCGATTTCCTTAAAGCGCGCTTCCGCTCCGGCCTCCTTACTGACATCCGGATGATACTTGCGCGCCAGCTTACGGTATGCCCCTTTGATGTCATCGGCCGTCGCGGTGCGTTCGACTCCGAGGATTGTGTAGTAGTCCTTGAATTCCATAGCGCTTCGTTTCTGACTGTTCAGTCCATTATGTCTGGTAGTGCTGACACTTGTACGATAGCGATACGAGCCGTGAACCTCCCTCTGTCATCTCCGGGCAGATTGTTCTACCCCTAGACGTCTATTATAGCCTTCAGCTCCGCTCCTGTAATCACCTCGCGCTCCTTCAAGAGCTTCGCCCCTTGTCGCAAAACCGCTTTCTTCTCCTCCAGCAACCGCCGCACCCGTCCGTACTGTTCGTCAATGATCCTCCGCACTTCACAATCGATTTCACGTGCGGTCTCTTCGGAGTAGTCCCCTTTCTCTGATGCAATAGGGAGCTGCAGGAACTGGGGCTGTCGTTCTCGTTCTAGCGTGATGGTGCCGAGTTTTTCGCTCATCCCGTAGGCCTTCACCATGCTCTTGGCAATATCCGTCGCTTTCACAAGATCGTTCTGTGCCCCAGTGGAGGCTTCGCCAAAAATCGTCTCTTCGGCGATCCGTCCGCCGAGCAAGACGGCCACTTTATTCTCCAATTCCGATTTTGTCATCAGAAACCGGTCTTCCGTCGGCAATTGCAACGTATAGCCGAGCGCTGCCACGCCCCGAGGAATAATCGAGATCTTCTGGACCTGATCACAGCCCGGAATGGACAAGGCAACCAACGCATGGCCGGTTTCATGAAATGCGACCCGCTCTTTTTCCATCTTATTCAGGACACGATTCTTTTTCTCCAAGCCGGCAATGACTCGCTCCACGGCCTCTTGTAATTCCGGGAGGCCCACCTGGTCTTTGCCGCGGCGAACAGCGAGCAGCGCCGCTTCATTGATCACATTGGCCAGATCGGCACCGGAAAAGCCTGGAGTCATCGCGGCAATCTGTTCCAAATCGGCATCGGAGCTCAGCGCCACTTTCTTGGCATGCACCTTCAGCACATCCAGGCGGCCCTTCTTGTCCGGACGATCCACCGTCACATGGCGATCGAATCGGCCGGCCCGCAGCAGCGCCGGATCCAGAATCTCCGGTCGATTGGTCGCCGCCATGAGGATCACGCCTACCCGAGGGTCAAACCCATCCATCTCGACAAGCAACTGATTGAGCGTCTGTTCGCGTTCCTCATGCGCCATGGAGCCCATCCCTCGCGCTTTGCCTAACGCATCCAACTCGTCGACGAAAATAATGCACGGGGCCTTACCCTTCGCCTGCTCAAACAGATCGCGGACTCGTGCGGCCCCCACTCCCACAAACATTTCGACAAACTCCGAGCCGCTGATGCAGAAGAACGGCACCCCGGATTCTCCGGCCACCGCACGGGCCAGCAGCGTTTTGCCTGTCCCGGGAGGACCGACGAGCAAGATACCCTTGGGAATCTTGCCACCCAACTTGGTGAACTTCTCGGGAGTCTTGAGGAACTCGATTACCTCACGCAGTTCATCCTTCGCTTCATCCACACCCGCCACATCCGCAAACGTCACCTTGACGTCCTTCTCCATATAGATCTTGGCCTTTGACTGTCCGACCTGCATGAACCCACCTTGAGCCTGCCCAAGCCGGCGAAAGATAAAGAACCAAATACCGGCGAATAAGGCGGCCGGAATAACCCAGGAGAGCACATCGCGCATAAACGTGGATTCGATTACGCCGGAAAAGCTCACACCATGTTGGTGGAGTTCACGGACCAGATCCGGATCATCCACCCGCACGGTCCGAAAGGTTTTGGATTCTTTGGAGTCGCCCTCGGGTTTCAATTTCCCGGTCAACACATGGGTCGTCACCGAAACTTCCGCGACCTTGCCCGCCATAACCTGCCGCTTGAATTCACTGTAGGGAAGCTCTTCGATCTGGTTGAGAGCTAGAATGAAGTCATGCACGATCACGACTGCCATGACGGCTAGCAACACATACCAAATCGAAAAGGAGACTTTCTTCGTCATCGGTTCTATTCCTCCTCCGCACATAGAGAGACAGTGCCTGGTACCGCATGGTTGAGCACTCAACCCGTTGCCGCGATGCCGATGTGAAATGCTGAGGCACGGCAGAGTGATCACTCACTCTGCCACGCGCCGTCTCAGCTCAGAACAAATCGGCAAGCTGTTGCTTGACCTTGTCGAACCACCCCGTACCACTCTTGCCACCAGCCGATTTGGTTTCGATCTCACTAATCTGCTCGTACATGGGGTTATAATCTTTCTTTTTGCCATACCCCAGCAGTTCGGCCATCTGCAATTGCTCGCGTGCGCCTTGGAGAGTCTTGGCCAATTTGTCGTTCTCTTCTTTACTCCGGTCCTTCTTTTCCGCCAGATCTTGTGCCTGTTTCAGCAACTGTTCGGCACGTAACTTGGGGAGTGGAGTCACATTGTCTGTGGTGACCACCAGGGTATTGAGCGCGGCCTGCAATCCTGCCCTGGCTTCATCGATCTTACCGGCATCGATGAGCGGTGCGATGGCTTTGATCGCCGCTGGATACGACGCCAGCGGAATATAGATTGTACGATACTGGATCTCGCTCGCCAGGTTGGCCACCAGCGGACGGGCCTTCTGAATCTCGCCGTCGTTCAGATACGCTTTGGCGTCTTTGATGACCTCCTTGATCGTGTCAAGGTTTGCCAGCAGGTCATAGGTCACCACTTCCACGTCCACCGGTGCCTGTGCCAGCTTGGGGTCACGCGCGACGATCAGGTCGAGCTTACCTGTGACCTCCGCAAGGGCCTTTAGCGCTTCGGCATTCTTCTTTTTATCCAAAGCGTTGAGAGCCTTGTGCGTTTCCGCCAGTGCGGTGGTCGCGTCAGCAATCAACTTCTTGCGTTTCTCTGCCACAGCATCCCCAGCCTGTTTGTCGACCTTCGATTGTACCGATTGAGCAGCTTCCGACTGTGTCTGTGGCTTGACTGGCAACGCCGACTCCGCGGCAAGAGTAACCGTGGGCGAGGTTACTCCCGTGTTGAGCAACAAAACGGCAAGGGCCCATATCGAGAGAGTCAGCCGATTCATGTGATTCCTCCTTCCATCTGGAAAGATTCATTAACCTCATCGGTGAACTGAGCTGGGATCCTTCGTGGATCCCAGCTGGTTCGTCTCATCACGTCTTTTGATTACACCAGCCACATCGCGGTCATGATCGGCATCACGATGAGCCAGGTCGCCACCAGCGCCCGAATCCAAGAGAGAACTTTCATGGCAGACCACCTCCTTTCGCACTCACCCCACGAGTAGTATTCAATGAGTTCACCAAATCAGGGTCCTTCTCCCCCCACACTCCCTCACCCACCTGCCTGCTTGATCTGTGCCCCAGCTCGGTCCGGCACCGCCGTCTGTTCGTTCGAAGTCCGGTCCTTCGGCACTGGAATCAGGATACTCCGTTCGTATGCGTGACGCGCTTGACCTTCCCCCGAGGCCGGTTGACGCGTGAGATCGGTGATCGTCAAGCTCAGTTCGCGCTTGTCACCATTCAGTTTACGAATCTCCGTCAGACTGACCATCGTGGCACCATCATTCCAGATCGTCTTCTTTTCTGAATAGGCCTCAGGTTTCGTATAGTATTCTTGCAAATTCTGACGTGCGGGGGTTCCATAAGACTCTCGCAATTGTTCGAGCAGTCCGGCATACCCACCGGGGACATCGGCATAAACATAATAAAGGATGAATTCCCGGAGCCGATCGGAGAAACGATATTCAATGCGGTGGAGGGGCCGTTCTTGTGATGGCACCACCACCGTACGGTCAGCTTGATCACGTCCTCCGAGGGACACTGTCTTGGCCTCTGGGACGACCGCTGTGAATTCAGACAGCGTCATCCCGAACTGAACACTCTGAAAGGCACGCGGCAGCGCAAGGCCCGCTGACATATCTTCTGCCGCTGAACCCGGCGTGGTCACAAATCCCATGACCAAGCAGAGCATCACGAGGATAGGTAGCATTCTGAATTTGATGTGCATCATACGTTCCTCCTTTCCTTTTTGTTCAGCTCGCAGCAGGGACATCCACACGGACTGCCCCTACACTTCATCGTGACCGCCACCTGCACGGCTACGAGGAATAGTCAAACCACTCACGGACTTTCGCTTTCCACTCTTTCCATTGAAACTTCATCATTTGGAATTTCATCATGGCATCCTTCCCTGTTTCATTCGTCTCCACCACACTCGAATCTCACTATGCTGCGGCCTGAAAAGGCGGATCGTGAGTGCAGTCGGATTGACGTTCTGCCCCCTCAGAGGACGTGGACACGGTGGTGAATTCCGAGGACACCATCGAAATCCCGATCAGCACCACGGCAATAGCTCCACCAAACGCCAGGCTCGCATCAATCATTGAGCTCATATCCAACATCGTGTTCACTTCCTTACCATGTGTGAGAGTAGGGCTCACTTTCTTATGGCCAAGACCTTTCCAATTCCGGCTTCGTCCCTTCAGCTTTAGACCAACACAGTTGGCAGCAGTTGCCTGATCAAGAGGAAGATTGGTTCCACTTTCTTCGGATCAAAGCGCCCTTGCGCAACTGCCTGCTGCAGCAGTGAGAGCGCCTGGTGCGCTGAATCTTTCATGGCCGCGTCATTCACGTTCTCAGCCGCTCGGTAGGCATGCTCCAGCAACAACGTAATGTCGTAGATCTCGCGCTCAAGGGAGTCCTGCTTGCTATGCCACTTCGGACTGTTTGCGGCGGCTTGTTTCAACACCTTCTCGGCTTGACCGATTACATCGTAGCCCAAGGCATACAGTTCACCGACAGCCTGAACCGATGTCGCTTGCGGCCATATCAGGACTGAACCGGCCAGCACGAGACTCCTGATCAATTGACCGATCCGCATAGTCTTTACCTCACGCCCGAGGACTCGCCGGCGGTCCTCGATCCGGAGCGCCTGCGACCCGATACATCATCGCTTACTGGCACTCGATCATAATGCGACGAGGTTTTGCTTTCTCGCGATTCGGAAAGGTGATCGTCAGAACTCCATGCCTATACGAGGCCGTAGACTTGTCATGGTCCACATATGCCGGTAGCGTGAATGAACACGAGAAGACGCCCTCCGGAATGCTGCGCGTGTACCATTTGGTTTGTTCTGTGCTTTCACTCTTGCGTTCCCCTTTCACTTGAAGCACATTATGCTCAACCTGCATGTCGATCTGGCTCGGTTCGAGCCCCGGCAATGCCATCTGAACGATAAACGCATCCTGGTTCTCAAAGATGTTGCAGGTTGGCTCCCAAGTCCCTCTCCACTCGCTCACTGCTTGAATAGCGCCGCCTAAAAGACGATCGACTTGTGACTCAACCGACCCGTTGCGAAACAACACCGGCATTTGGCTGTCCCAAGACATAGCATTACCCTCCCTGTGAGTGCAGAATACAATGTATGAGTGATTGGACCGGAGCAGGAGGACTGTGTGAAGGGCCTGGTCAAGCACCACTCTGACAGCTGGCTAGACAGTGGGCCCTTCACCAACGTCCATCCAGTCCAGCCTGTCAATTATGTGCAACAAGTAAATCTGACATTTGGTAAGTCAAGAGGGCGTGTAATCCGGAGCAACTATCTATTGAAGATCGAATCTGATCATGAATTACTGATCGCGGTGCCGTACTACGCAGTGTTTATTCTGGTGTTCCTATCGATGTGAGCAACCTGGTTTTCTATAAGGAAGAGGAGAACGCAGGGCCAGTGAACACCGGAGCTGACACCTATCAGCTCCGGCGCAACTCCAGTTGATATGTATAGATCATCCGGGCTAATCCCTCTAGAAGCCGGCCGTCATAAGTGCTCGCATGAGCCCGGCGACCAGAAATGCTCCCAGCAGAACGACTACCGTATTATCCGAAATCCGGTCCATCTCTGTTCACCTCCTTACTCATTTCTCGATGGCGGAACAAGTTAAGAGATCAATGAACCCCAGACAGGATGATTGGGTGAAGAGGCTGGTCGAACACCGCTCTGACAGCGGGCTAGACAGTAATCCCTTCACCAACATCCATCCAGTCCATCTTGTCAATTGTGTGTAATATGAGTAAATCCCAAATGTGATGAGTCAAGGGGGAGGCAGGAGAAGATACAACGCGCTGATCTTTCAAGTTAAGCCCAGACACTACCGGAACGCAGGCATTCGTTCGCCGAGCCTTTCATCCGAATCTCGACAAGAGTCTTCCCGCTTCATCGCATCTGATGCATCTCAGCGCTCTTCCTAACCTTGATTGTCTTCTTTCTGTTGTTACCTCCATCACGACATCGTGAGACACACGCTCACGGACAACCGCATCCGGGCACGACCTAGCAAAACATAACTAGAGCTGTGGACACTTCAGTAATCGGGGGAAAGTTATGGATTCCATCCTTCAGAGCATGATGCACTGTTCCACCCTCCCATCACCTTTGCCAAGCCGCTCCATGGCGTCCCTTGGATCGTGCGGTACACCGTGCCATGGCCATACGCCTTCGTGATTACTTTTAGGATCCGATCACGGGATGAGAACGCAAGCGTAAGTGCTCGGAATCTGAACTTGGATAAGGGAATGAGGTGATGTCCATAGGCCTGCATCAACAACACCGGTAGGGAGGTGAGAAGCATGGTTGAGATCATCGCAATACTCGCTATGGGAGGAGTCATAGCGGCAGTATCTGCCGGTGTGGCATACCTGGTGATTTATCTATTCGGGAATGATGGAGCGGACTAATTGGAGTGCTCTCTCGATTCGGACAAGAGCGTACTTTAAGGAGATAGCCGGCAGGAACAATCAGGAACTTGCATGTCCTTACCACGGTAAAGGAACTACCTGGGTATTGACTTTGTTCCAGAAAGAATTATCGCCATCCTAGTTACGCGGAGTCGTCATGCTTGTACCGATGATGAGACCGCATGACGACCTTCCGCAACCAGTCACGAACCATTGCCGATCGCGAGAACGAGGGGTGCCGCAGTAAACAGTCGCGCTTGGCGCACTGTGCCTATGGATCAGCGGCATCGTGTTGTGAGTCAAGGCCGAAAGGCGGAGCAGTACCGCTCAGTGACGAGTCTGAGGGCACACGTATTGATTCCATCAGCAAGAGGTTTGCTCACGTCAATCGTCAGGTCCCTTGGACAGGATATGAGACAGACCCGGTTAGAGACATATTGGGAGTTCTGATCGCCATCTCGATTCACACGAAAGGAGGATGCTGTTATGACACTGATGACGAAGCTTAAAGAGATGATTCCGTGGAAACGCAAACCTGTCAAAATGCATGAGGGTATATTGGTGCGCGACGACATCAATCAGTTCTTTGATCGCTTTCTGAGGTCACCCCTTGAAACGGGATGGTCCCGTTTTGCCGGGCTTGGTTCGGGCATCGAGATGTATGAAACAGACGAACATGTGATACTCCGCGCAGACGTCCCCGGAGTGGATCCGAAGCAACTTAATGTTACGGTCCGGAACGGCATACTTTGTCTGAGCTATGAAGATCAGCGCGAGTGGCATGACGGGAACGGCGAAGGAAGCAGCAGACACTATACGGCGTTCCGTCGAAGTGTGTCTTTGCCCGAGGGCTTAGAAGTTTCTACAGCGGAGGCTGCATGTAAGAACGGAGTGCTCGCCATTCGAATTCCCTGGTCGCCTGAAGCCAGAGACCGATCCCGCACGATCGTGGTCCCCGTGGACTAACGAGAGCGATCATCCGGCCAATCTTTCGGGGCGGCGGTTGACCTGCCGCCCTATTCTTCAGTGATACCAATAATGAACGTGAGCCGACTTTCCCAATGGATATCCGGCAAGGCCTGCCCTTCAGAGATCACCTGCCGCCTCTCGACGCGCGTAGACCCAACTCATGGCTCTCTACTCGCTGTTGCTTTCCCAACCTCTTTTCAGGATGACTTGACTTCGGAGGAGACAGAATTATTTACACTGCAGTTGGCGGAATCGTCATGCTCCCATTGGATGATGGAACCGCATGACCACATCTGCCGGTAGAACCCAACCAACCCCTAACCTAAAGGAGGGACCTATGAGAGTGACAGCCATGCTCTGCGCGCTGTCCCTGCTGATTGGCGGGGTGGCGCTGATGCCATCGTCATTGGAAGCGGCCGGATGGATCTCAGGAATTGACACCTATGTGGCCCCGTGGGTCAAGGATATCGAGCAGGAGCTTTGGAAGAAGGACTATCGCGATCTGTATGCCAACGATCCGCGCACTCCTCAGGTCGTCGCCCTTCGCCTCTTGAATCAGGCGGCCAAGGCTGAGGAGGCGAACGATAGCCTGCTGGCACAGCAACTCGTGCGTGATGCGCTCGAAGTGTTTGAAACGGGAGTGCGAAAGCATTATTACTCGTCGTCTGAGATCGAGCCGATCATGACGTTTATCCGGCAACATGCCCCAAGTAAGACCAGCTGAAGAGAGGGCCGCGATGGGCCACCCGTCGCGGCCTCTTCATACGAAGCCAAGCGTAGCGTGACATGGAGGTGATGGTATGAAATGCGAACGTTGTAACGGCTTAGTCATAGCCGTATCGTTTGTGGGCGGCGGTGATGACACACATGGCGCCTGGAAATATGACGGCTTGAAGTGTCTGAACTGTGGATATATCACAGATCCGCTGTTTGTAAAAAATAGGGAGCTGACGCGGAGCGTGGCTGCCCATCAGCCAGCATCAAGGGAGTATACGCCGGTTACCCATCATCTAGCCAGTATTGGGGCTATCCAAGGACAGCTCTCAGCGGTGGCTCGCTAGCGGTGATCG
Source organism: Nitrospira sp. (assembly GCA_016788465.1). Taxonomy (GTDB): domain Bacteria; phylum Nitrospirota; class Nitrospiria; order Nitrospirales; family Nitrospiraceae; genus Nitrospira_D. Next base: position 10,211 of record JAEURV010000228.1, read on the forward strand.
CCATCACCCTCGTCTGGTTCACGGAACGTGCCTTTGATCTTCAGCTATTTCCTACGTAGCAAGCTGCTGCTGACACATTTTTTAGGAGGGGCGAGCCAAACAGTCTTCAAAGAATTTGACCAAAGAAGAAACGTCTCCTTGATCAGCGTCCCGCATGGCGGCAATGTATCGCGCTCGGATCTGATGGCCTTCAGACATCAGCTGGGTTTGAGGCCAGCGCGGCAAAGGATGTTCGCGAGAATAAAAGAAAATGTCGGTGATCAGTCGTGCATGCCGTCCATTCCCATTTCTGAAGGGATGGATCTTCGTCAGCCTATTCTGAAGCCGCGCGGCAACTTCGAGAATTGGCATCGTCGACGTTGGAGCATTCCAGTACTCAAAGTCATCGCATAGCAGACGGAGCTGTTCTGGTACGAGGTGCCAGTCCATTCCGATGTTGAGATTGTCCGTCCGGTACTTCCCCGCCCAGTCCCAGATTGATCCAAACATATCGTGATGAACTGCACAGAGAAACTCAGTGGTGAGCCATCGCACGCCCCGTTTTTTCCTGCGGGCCTCAAACACGTATTTGTCATAGGCCAGGCTAATGGCGTGGGTTTCAGCTGCGTTCCGTTCGGCTCTTGTCGTGAGCCGAGTCAGAAGGAGCCCGGAGGTGTCATCACCTGCCGTCTCACCATCGGGCTGTGTTTCGTCCGCGCTGCTCATCGAGCTGACAGTCGTTTACGAGGGCTGCGGAGGATATCGTCGGTCCGTTTTTCAAGAAGCTGCTTGAATGTGTCCTCATCAGGTGCTTGGTCTTCAAGCGCCATGGTTCCCATCGTCTGCTTTAGCCGTTTGAGGGCCACAGCTCGTGCGCGATCTCTGGTGAGTTCTTCCAGTGACTTGTGCAGCAGCGGTTCGAGGTTGAGCTCACACCCTAAGCCTTCATAAATTCGTCGGAGCGTCCCGACTTGGGGATCGACTTTCCCAGATTCAATCGCCGCCAGATTGGGCTGCGTAATACGCGCACGTTGAGCCAGTTCCGCCTGCGTCATCCGTAGCCGATTCCGGAGCAGGCGTATCCAGTCCCCCACCGTGAGTTTGCTCGTATCTCTCGATGTCTGTACCGTCAGCTTTGATAAGGCTCTATCATCAAGTAGGATGGTGAATTTTTGTCTCATGACCTCTAATTATACTATTTACAGTATAATTATATCTATAACTTTATAGTTAACAGTATTAAAACATTAACAATGATACTATTTACAGTATACTTATCTATTAACTACATGATTTTATATAACTTTATAATTTCTAGCTACTCTAGGTGCGGTTGATGGGTGGATTTTGACCAGGAGGAGATAACCTGCTCAATGGAGATTACGCACACAACCGTCCGTCCGCCTCTGGTCGTACCCGGGATTGGTCCTCACTGGCGGATCGCTGGCAGTAATTGTCATTGCACTCGTCTGGTTCACCGAACGAGCGTTCGATCTTCAGCTGTTTCCCATATAAGAAAATCCCATATGAAAAGCTCCATGCGTGGCTGGGTGATGGATGCCGCCATGAGCGTGGAGAATGGGAGAGGTTGCGAATATGCAATTCCTGGATTGAATTTCCCCCTTTTTATCTGTACGTTCCCGTCTCGGATAAGGTTGGAAAAAGTGACAGATGAACCAGGACGAGCCAAACCTATCACCTCCGAAACCCAGAAATACCAACTTCACTGAACTAATCGGATGGAGTGGCTTCGTCGTTGTAATCTTCGTTTGGTATGGATATGGGCTCTGGCATGAGGGATCTAATACCGACAGCTCATTTGATAGGCTTAACACTTTGTTTTCTGGTCTTGCGTCCTGGGGGGTCATATTTGCAATTCTCCTTCAAAAATCGGAACTTGCTCTTCAACGCAAAGAACTAGAGTTAACTCGTATTGAGGTCCGAGGACAAAAAGAACAACTGGAAGCTCAAAATGTAACTCTCAGGAAGCAAAACTTCGAGAACACTTTTTTTTCACTCATAAGTCTGTACATCAGCATTGTAGATTCGGTTGAAATACATGTGCCTCAACTAGACAGTCCTCGTCGTGATGTAACGATTAAAGGACGTGAATGTTTCTTGCACTTATTCCACGACCTTAAGCGGGAGTACGCTAGAGCGCATAAGGAGGCTGCCAATGCTGACGATCTTGCCCTGTGTATATCGGCGTATGATCACTTCGCCGCCTACAGACAGTCACTTATCGGTCATTACTTCAGTACCCTATTCAAAATCATACAGTTCGTTGACAACAGCGAGTTCGTTGACGAAAGCGAGATTGAAGAGAAGCAGATCTACATCAATCTCCTGAAGGCCCAGCTATCCACTTATGAGCTGAGCTTGCTGTTCTACAATTCCTTGAGTAATTACGGCTTGAAACATTTCAAGCTCTATATCGAGAAATGTGGTCTACTAGAAAATCTCTCCGTTTTGCTCGCCCCAGGCCACAAAAAGCTTTACCGAGAGTCGGCGTTCGGGAAACCTTCGTAACGTTGTATGACTGTGGCTAAACTGTGGCAGAACTATCATGTCCGATGAGGTTCATCGGTTCTTCCTCTGCCTCTTGATCCTCTGTAAGTAATTGAGATTGAAACGATGAGCCACTATCGGGCACTATAGTCGCGGGGTCTGCGGAGGCTTCAAATCTCGCAGACTCTGCCCTGCCAACAAACCCTCCCCGCCCTCTACTCCCCCTGAATCGGAACATACATCACATTGCCCTGGCGGTTGACGAGCAGGAGCGCCAGATCGGTGGGTTTCAACGGTTCAGCGAATCGTTGGAGTGCCGAAAATGTAGCGACATGCTGTCGGTTCAGCTCTAAGACCACATCACCCGGTTGCAGACCGGAGGCTTCGGCGAGGCTGCCTTCTTCAATATCCGTCACGACGACACCGTTGTTCACCGGCAGATCCATCTGGCGTGCTAAGGGCGGCGTCACATCATCGAAGACCACCCCTGCAAGCGGGTGTACAGTTGAGGCGGTTGAGGACGCCGCCTGGCTTTTCTTTGGTCGCTCGCGCGGCGCTTCCTGAATGACCAGATCGGCCTGGTACTGTTTGCCTTCCCGGATGAGATCCAACCGATGTTTGCTTCCGATCGATGCTTGCGCCACGAGATTCCGCAACTGGCCGCTATCCATGATCTCGCGCCCATCGAAGCGCACCACGACATCGCCCCGTTTCAAGCCGGCTCGTTCCGCAGATCCCTTGGCATGCACATCCGTCACGATCGCGCCCTTGACGTCCGGAAGGCGAAAGATCTTCCCCAACGAGGAACTGACATCCTGTGTCGACGCCCCTAAAAATCCACGCACCACGCGGCCGGTCTTGATGAGGCTCTGCATGGCAGCGCGGGCCATATTGCTGGGAATCGCAAATCCAACGCCGACACTGCCGCCGGTCGGACTCGCAATCGCCGTATTGATGCCGACCAGCTCACCATTGATATTGACCAGGGCTCCGCCTGAATTGCCTGGGTTGATCGGCGCGTCCGTCTGGATGAAGTCTTCGAAATCCGCCACACCGACATCGGCCCGGCCGACCGCACTCACGATGCCGAACGTGACGGTACGGCTCAAGCCCAAGGGATTGCCGATCGCGAGCACAAAGTCGCCGACGGCTAGTTGGCTCGAATCCCCCCAGGCCGCGGTCGGAAGGTTTGATCCATGGATCTTCACCACCGCCACGTCGGTCTTCGGGTCCGTCGCAACGACCTTGCCCTTGTATTGGCGACGATCCGCCAAAATGACTTCGACATCGACGGCATCGGCCACGACATGGTTGTTCGTCACGATATAGCCATCCGCCGTCACGATCACGCCAGATCCTTGCCCGTACTGTCGGCGAGCAGGCGGCTCCTTAAATAGACCGAACGGTAGCGCCTCGTCGCTGAACGACTGATCACGTACCATGACGGTAGAGGCAATGCTGACCACCGCGGGGATCACTTTATTGGCGGTCGCCTTGACCTGGCCCTGCAAATCGTGGCCGGTTGTGGGATGGATCTGTTGCGTCCCGGCCAGTCCCACACCCGAAACCACTAGACCGACAAGGATTCCGCCGGCCACACCCTGCATGAGACTTCGCGGGTTGCTTTTCACCGATACGCCTTCTATTCCGTCCAATGTTCTGAGACCATCGAAAGATCGAGCGCCAGCTTATCATGCAGGATGACCACAAGCATGCACTATTCGATATGACGGCTACCATCCCTTGGTGGCCTGAAGCCTCTTGAACTTTGCCACACCTACTCCAGAGCCGTCACCCCCTGTGAACCTGCTTCTCGACACGATCCTCGATCCACCGATACAACACCGGCATGACGATCAACGTCAACAGGGTCGATGAAATCAATCCGCCGATCACCACGGTCGCCAGAGGCCGTTGAATTTCCGAGCCAGGCCCGCTTGCCAACAACAGGGGCGTCAGTCCCAAGGCTGCCACCATGGCCGTCATCAAGATCGGACGAAGCCGCAGGACCATGCCGGTCACAACCGCCTCATCCAAAGGCAACCCCTCTTGTCGTAATTGGTTGATATAGGCGATCTTCACCACTCCGTTAAGGACAGCCACACCGAATAGCGCAATGAACCCAACGGAGGCAGGAACCGACAGATAGAGCCCCCCGACGAGGAGTGCCACAAGACCACCGACCATCGCAAAGGGGATCGCGAGGAGAATCAGTGCGGCCTGCCTGACGTTCCCAAATGTCAGGAACAAGAGCAGAAAAATCAGCCCGATGACTACCGGAACCACGATTGTCAGGCGAGCCATCGCCCGCTGTTGGTTTTCGAATTGGCCTCCCCAGGTGAGATAATAGCCGGGCGGAAATCGCATCTGAGCGGCCACGGCTCCTTGAGCCTCTTCCACGGCCCCGACCAGATCTCTTCCAACCACGTTCGCCTCGATGACCACTCGCCGGCTGGCCTGTTCACGGCTGATCTGTGCCGGGCCTTCGACGATGTGGATGTCGGCGAGCTCCCGCAGGGGAATCCGAGCACCATCCTGTGCCGTCACCCAGAGGGCCTTGATCGATTCAATATCGCCTCGTCGGTCGTCCGGAAACCGCACCACGATCGGAAATCGCCGTTGCCCTTCAAAGACGTCTCCGGCACGAATTCCGGCACCGACGGCTTCGATCACTTCCGTTATGTTCGCCACGTTGATTCCATGACGCGCTACCTTGGTTCGATCGACGTCAAGTTTCAGATAATAGAGTCCCGAGACTTGTTCGACTCGGAGATCGGAGATGCCCTTCACTTGTCGCAGCAGGCGAGCGATCTCTTCTGCCTTCACCCGTAAGATGTCAAGGTCGTCCCCGAAAAGCTTGACCGCCACTTGAGAACGAACGCCGGACACGAGTTCATCCACGCGCATCGCGATCGGCTGAGATAGCCCAAACATAATGCCGGGGACCTGCCCCAGTCGCCGACGTATCAGTTGTTCAATCTCATGTTTACTGCGTGACTTCCATTCTGATTCGGGCTTGAGCAGGACATACATGTCGCTCAGCTCCATTCCCATCGGATCCGTCCCTAACTCATTGGCACCGGTGCGGGTCACCACCGAACGTACATCCGGAAGCTCCAACAATAGCCGCTCGACCTGTCCTGATATGTTGAGTGATTCAGTGAGACCGATACTCGGCAGCCGTACCAGATTCACCACGATCGAACCTTCGTCCATGATGGGTACGAACTCCCGCCCGATAAAGGGAATGAGCACAACACCGCCGACAAGAACGATCGCAGCGGCCGTCACAACCACAGGGGTCCGACGAATGCTCCTCTCCAGAAGTTGCTTGTACCACCTTCGTCCCGTTGCCAGAGCCGTTCCTTCTTTCGCTGCGGATTGAGGCCGCATCAGGAGGACCGCCAGTACCGGTATGACCGTCATCGAGAGCGCGAGTGAACTTAGGAGCACGATTACCACCGTCAGGGCCAGGGGAATAAACATCTTGCCTTCGATCCCCTGGAGCGTGAGCAAGGGGAGGAAGGTCAGGGCGATAATCAATTCTCCGAACAGGCTTGGCCGGCGCACCTCCAGCACGGCACGAAGGACCAGAGGAAGCCGCTGAGATACGGTCGCGTACGAGGATTGCTCGTTGCCTCGCTCACTCAAATGCCGCTCCACATTTTCCACTTGCACGATCGCCGCATCGACGATCATCCCGAGGGAAATGGCCAGTCCACCTAACGACATCAGATTGGCCGAAAGCCCGACTTGTTGCATGATCAAGAACGTGGTTAGTGTGGCGAGCGGCAATGTCAGGGAGACGACCAGCGCACCCCGCAGATTTCTCAGGAACAGATAGAGGACGAGGACCACAACAACGGCCCCCTCCAACAAGGCCCGCTCGACCGTTTCGAGCGCCCTGGTCACAAGTTCAATGCGGTCATAGAACGACGTAATCGTGACACCATCCGGCAACAGCCGATTGATCACCTCCACCTTCTCCTTCACCGCGGAAACAACCTCTCGGCTGTTTCCGCCTCGCAACATGACGGCGATGCCTTCCATTACTTCGCCGGTTCCGTCTCGGGTCACGCCGCCCAAGCGGACGGCATGTCCCTGACGAACCTCCGCCACATCCCTCAGATAGATCGGCGTCCCCTGACGAGCCGTCACGACAATCTGCTCCAAATCTTCAGCTGAACGGGCCAGACCCTGGCCATAGATCACCAACTTATCGCCGCCTCGCTCGATGTAACTGCCGCCGGCATTCTGGTTATTCTCCGTCACCGCCGTTTGAACCTGCCGTAAGGTGAGACCTAGGCTGGTCAAGCGATTCGGGTCCACGAGTACGTCATACTGCTTCGACAATCCACCCAGGGTGTCGACATCCGCCAGCCCTGGCACGGCTCGCAGCATCGGACGAATCACCCAATCATGGAGCGTCCGTAACTCCTGAAGGCTCTGGGATGGCCCCTCCACAAGGTACATGAAGACTTCGCTGAGCCCTGTGCTCACAGGCCCGAGGACGGGCTCGGCCCCCGGCGGCAACTGTGCACGAACCTGAACCAACCGTTCCAATACCAGCTGCCTGGCAAAATAGTTATCGACCGTATCCGCAAACACCACCGTAATCACGGAGATCCCGAACCGCGACACCGATCGTAGTTCCGTTTTCCCAGGTAAGTTAATCAATTGGATCTCAAGCGGAAACGTCACGAGGCGCTCGATTTCCGGCGGCGCCAGCGCTGGAACACGGGTAATGACTTGGACCTGGACCGGCGTCACATCCGGGAAGGCATCGATCGGCACGGAGCGAAAAGCAACCGCTCCGCCGATACTCACGCCGAGCGCCGCCAGCAGCACGATGACCCGCTGCTCCAGCGATGTGCGGATCAACCGTTCGATCACAACGGACCTCCCATCGACATCTGCCCGCGAAGCGCTTCGGACTTGAGTGCGTAGCTGCCTTCAGTGACGACCTCATCACCTTCCTTGAGTCCGGCCTTGACCTCGACATATTCGTTCGACGACTCCCCGATTGTGACATCAAGCCATTCAAATCGTCGTGAGCTTCGTGTGACAAATACCGTGACGCGGTC
>JAEURV010000257.1 GCA_016788465.1 Nitrospira sp.
GTGAGTGTGCAGCGAGGGCGTCCTTTCGGCGACGACGTCTGGGTCAAGCGGATGGCGAAACGGTTCGGCATGGAATCCACGCTCCGCCCACGCGGCAGACCCAAGGGATCGTAACCAGCGGACCAACCGATCCCGCTGATGTCCTGTTCCCGAGCACAGAACCTCAACCAATCATGCGGTCTAGCGCCCTATATGCAGATGAACAATAGTTCCATTCTCTCCGCTTGCCCACCCAGATTCGCCATCGGAAAAACTGAGGCCAAATAGCGACGCAGAGGCAATTGTTTTCCCGTCGCTCCAGGTGAGGCCCGCATCGGTCGTTCGGTACAACGTTCCTCGCTCACCGACAATCCAGCCTTCCTTCTGATTGGTGAACCGCACCTTCAACAGATCAGTGAGCTTCGTACACGTATTGCCGCAGGGCAGAGTCTGATCCACCCATGTTGAGCCACCATCCGTTGTCTGAAACAACGCCCCTGCATTGCCGACCGCCCAGCCATTTGAGGCATCGGTGAAAAAGACGTCGAACAAGGTCGCCGCACTCTTGGTACCTTGTGCGCTCCACGTCGCGCCGCCATCGGATGTCGACAGGATCGTTCCGAGCGCGCCGACGATGGTCCCCTTCTGCTCATCAAGAAACTGAACCGCATAGAGCGCCGCCGTGGTACCGCTCACCTGCTCTCTCCAATGCTGACCTTGGTCCGTGGTATGAAGGATGGTACCGCCTCCCCCGACCACCCAGCCGACATTGGAGGACGGAAAGGAGACGGCATACAACGGCTGCTGTGTATCGACCGCCTGACGAGACCATACCTCTCCTCCGTTCGTCGTGCGGCTGAGCCATCCTCCGGCACCCGTCACCCATCCATTCGACACGTCGGCAAAAAACACGGACGTGAGTAAGGTTGTCGTTCCGCTCACCACCCGCTTCCATTTCTTCCCGCCGTCGATGGTCTTGATGGTAATTCCACCAGATCCCACCGCCCAGCCTTGTTGAGGCGTGGGAAACTGAATACTCAGCAAAGTGGACTTGGTCGGACTCGCCTGAATCGTGGTGGAAACATCCGCCTCACTACTTGAGGCTAATTGCGGAAGCACTAGTGCGACAAGCAACAATACGGAGAGGCTACGCAAACGAATACGAACCATGTGTGGCGGCACCGGCATTATTGACTGGTACTCGCATCGGGTCTGTTGTTCGTCCAATAGCCGTCGTCGGGAAGCCCCTTCGCCTCGATGGTGAACTGGCCCGCTTCTACGGTCAGCCACTTCTTCGGCGAACAGCAGGTGCCGTCGGGTAAGAGATCCCAGGATCCTCGACGGACCACCAGGGGTCCTGTGGCAAGATCATCGAAGAAATCGCCCTTCTTTCCAATCCCATATAGGTTGCGGTGGGGTACTTTGACCACGATTTCCCGATCCGTCCACGACTGCACCAGAGCGGCAGCGCCATTGAAAAGCACTTCCGTACGGGAGACGTTCGACAAAACGGTTGCACTGGCCTCCGGTTCGTTGATCTCAATGTCGGATCGCCGTTTGTATGCCTTCTGATTGAGTCCGAGATCAGCATGTTCGGCGGTCTTCAAGAACGTCCCGAACCCACTTCCCTTAATCGTCACCGTGGCATCCAGCCCGGCTGACTTGGGGTCGTAGGTTTCCACCATGGGCGTCACCAGGGTGAACTCCCCTGCGTCAATCGCCAGTGTCCCCCGTTCGGCACAGCAGAGTCCTCCAAGATTCGGCTTGGTGGCGCTCCGGTAGATCATCACCTTCCCACTTTTTGCGCTGAACGGGACCCATACATCGATACGATCGTCGTTCCATCGATAGATAACGGCCGGAACCCCGCCGATCTCCACTCGGTTCTGACCCGTATTGAAATCCATGAAGTTATACGGAGTCGTTCCACTTTCCGAATAGAACCCAAAGTGTTCACCGTTGATCCTGAGCAAAGTCCCAATCGGAGCGCTGGGTGGGCTCATCGTCGCCACATGAGGAACATGAACCGTAAACTGCGCCAGCACCCGTTCTTGGCCCTGCAGTCTCAGCGCCAGCGGACCGGACTCGGCATCAAGCGGGACATGAACCACGATGACGTCGTCTTTCCACTGAGCAATTGTTGCAGGCTTTCCAGCAATGAACACTCCGTCATCCATCCGTTCTTTCGACTGCCCAAACCCCTGGCCGAATAGGACCACCTTCGTCCCGACGGGACCACTGATCGGATCCACCCGAATAAGCGGCCTCAGTTTCAGCGGAGCCGCATTGCTCCGGACGTATTCAACAGGCGCACAACAGGATCCGTCAGGAAGCGGATCCGAGGACGCCAACCGAACCATGACTTCACCGCTCGTCGCATTGGCAGGGATCTCCAATTCAATCTTGTCATCCTTCCAACGCTGTGGCCGAACAACCACCCCTCCAACCATCACATCATTCACACCGAACATGGTGTTGGGGTCACGCGCCCCAGCAGACAGGCCGAAATTCCGCCCAGTGATCTGAAGCATGGCCCCACGCTCGGCTTCCGCCGGTGTAATGTCGTCGATCTGGGGCATGACAATCGCCAATAATCCGGCAAGCGCCTTCTTTTTCCCGATCATGACCTCGACAAACCCGCTCGTCGCTTTAAAGGGGACTTTGATCTCAATGAGCTCCGGCTCCCAGCGTTGTACGAGAGCCGACAACCCATTGACAGAGACTTTATTAACCGACGTCGACTTGAAGGGACCAAATCCTTTTCCGTTGAGCATGACCGTTGCACCGGGAGTTGCCATGTTGGTCGAAAGCTCAGCAATAACCTTGGTCTCGACCGCCTTACTCTTAGCCGCTGCATACGTATGCGTGCCTGATAAAAGCAACAACAGGAGGAATGTGGTGAACGTAGCCATTCGTTGCATGAGTGACCTTTCAGAAAAGAAACGGGAAGGATGAATCCATGACGTGCACCATGCACGACTTTAACAAGTGGTTTTTTGAAGAGTCAAGGCAGGTTAGGAGAGAACCTGAACGATCAATTCGATCTCGACAGGAGCCTGACGGGGAAGTTCAGCTGCGCCTACGGCGACACGAGCGTGCCGTCCGGCATCACCGAACAGGGATACGAGAAGATCAGAGGCACCATTGAGAACGTGTGGTTGATCGGTAAATCCAGGAGCCGAGGCGATATGACCGACCATTTTGACGATCTGCTTCACGCGATCAAGGGAACCGGCTGCATGTCGAATAATGCTTAATCCATTCAACACCGCCGCTCGTGAGGCCTCCTTCCCCTGTTCGATCGTCAATTCCTGGCCCAACTTACCCGTCATGATGAGCTGGCCATCACGTGACGGCAGGACACCAGAAAG
>JAEURV010000288.1 GCA_016788465.1 Nitrospira sp.
CGCAACAGCATCGGCATGATGCTCGTCACCGGTATGACCGTCGGCACTCTCTTCACCCTCTTTGTGGTCCCCGTGTTTTACTCGCTGATCGCCGCAGAACATCAAGCATCGGCAGCGCCTGAACATGAGACCAATACAGCACTCATACCAGTAGAAGCCGACGCATAGCCCACTACCGTTAGCGGCGCCGGCTTGTTCCTCCAAAAGCTCCGCATCAGGAGAAGAAGACCCTGTCGATTTCTTTCCTTCTCAACGACTACCTTACGAGCAAGCCGATAGCGTATAGCCAATGGCATATGGCAGGAACCACCCACTTCAATAGGAGAAGAAAAGCGCAAGTCTCGCAGATACCGTCCAGTATTTGTTGGTTTGAAGTTTCGGCTGATGACCTGAATCGGGCCAAGAAATTCTATCAATCGATGTTCGGCCGGAAGTTTGCAAGCTGCCTGCTGCCATCAACGACTACTGGCATATCGATACCGGAGACCCAGATGCGTCACCCGATGGCGGCATGATGCCCCGCATGCACCCGCAACAGCCGATCACGAACTACATCAGCATTCCATCGGTCAGTAAAACGGCGACCAAAGTTGAAAAACTCGGCGGAACAGTCTGTAAGCCCAAGACGGCTGTACCCGGTATGGGCTACTTCGCCATTTGCCTGAATACCGAAGGGAATACATTTGCCCTGTGAGAAATGAACGAACGAGCCAAGTAGCCAATGACATAGTTGTTACCCCAATACTCCAAGATTTATGAGAAGACCGAGAATTGACAGGCACACTATCTTTTCATCGTTCATTTCATCGTTGATTCTTAGGAACACATCTGTCTCACCCACCAGTCCAAGCTGCTGATCAACTTCATTTGACGCACGCCCATTATCCTCGATAACCTTGAGTAACAGCCGCGATTCATTACCTGGAACTACCGCCATGCGCATGGATTCGCAAATGAGAGAACCCACCTTGGCCGTCCTCATGATTCTTCTCTTAGTAGGTCTGTTCGCGTCCGACATGTATTCACCCATGGCTTTCGCCGATCATGAGTTTTATGTCGTCGTTGTTTTAGTTGCCACTGCTTCGCGTTTTTCATGGATGCCGTCAATCGCCGCTGGTGCAGGGACTCTCCTCACCATCATTGGAGGTATTGGGACCCCATGGTTTACCAATTTGCCGCCTTGGGTCCAGATGGGGAATCGATCCATCACGATCGTGATCTTGTGGGTACTCGTTTGGTTTGCCTGGAAACGGCGCCAGGCCGAAACGGCACTGCTGAAGGCGAATGAGAAGCTGGAGCAAAAGGTCGCAGAAAGGACTCAAGAACTTGCCACCGTTAATCAGACCTTAGTAATGGAAATCGACGAACATGTTCAGACTGAACAGGCGCTACGACTCTCTCAAGACCGACTTGCCGACATTCTCGACCTCGCAGAAGACGCCATCATCGTCGCCGATCATGACCGATTGATCACCCTCTTCAACCAAGGGGCGATGAAGCTGTTCGATTATGACCCGGACGAAGTGCTAGGAAAACCTATCGATCAGTTGTTCCCCGAACGATTTTGGATCGATCATGCAGATCCTATGACGGTATTCGCCCGAGCGCTTGATACCGCGCATCGTATGGCGCAACGGCGTGAAGTGTTCGGCGTAAAGAAGGATGGCAGCGAGTTCCCTGCCGAAGCGAGCATTTCGAAGCTGACTGTCGGCGAAAAGACGACCTTTACTGTGATCGTGCGGGACATCACAGATCGATTGAGGACCGAGCGACAGCTCCAGTCATTGACCACTGAATTGATAACGGCGCAAGAAGAAGAACGCCGGCGTATCGCGCGTGAGCTCCACGACGACATCAATCAACGACTGGCTTTGGTCGTCATTGAAATCGCAAACATGTTATCAGCACCGTCGCCCATAACCGCTCAAGTGAAAGAGACGATTCAATCCCTCAATCAACGGTTGGTGAAGATCTCCGATGATGTTCGCCGTATGGCCTACCAGTTCCATCCCTCCATTCTGGACGACCTTGGTCTCACTGCGGCACTCAAACAGATGGCGGATGAATGGTCGGAGAAGACCGGAATCAAAACGGTCATCGTGCAAGAAGAGCCGGCCGACCCGTTGCCGCGCGATACCGCAAGTTGCCTCTATCGAGTGGCGCAGGAGAGCCTCGCCAACATCATGAAACATGCCCGCGCCACGCGTGTGGAGATTGAATTGACCTGCGACGATCAAGAGATTACGCTATCGATCTATGATACTGGTGTCGGCTTCGATCTCAATGAGATTCGGGCCCGACACCCCGGGTTAGGTATTGTCAATATGCGGGAGAGAGTGCGGTCCGTGAGGGGCCGCTTGGACATCCAGTCCGAGGTGGGCCAAGGCACGCACATCATCGTGCATATTCCATTCTCCGGAGCGCCACATGAAGAAACCACGAGTTCTCTTAGCTGACGATCATACCTTTGTGTTGGAGGGATTCAAGAAGTTACTGGAGGACCATTGCCAATTGGTGGGGGCCGTCGAAGACGGTCGCACCTTGATTGAAACCACTCTTAATCTGCAGCCCGACCTTGTGATATTAGACATTTCAATGCCTCGGCTGAACGGCATCGAGGCGGCCAAAAAGCTCAAGAAGCAGGCCCCTGCAGTGAAACTGATTTTCGTTACGATGCATGCCGATATGGCATATATCGACGCCGCGTTCAGAGCCGGAGCTTCAGGCTATTTACTGAAACGATCGGCAGCCACGGAATTGATGCAGGCGGTGCAGTCCGTGATGAATGACAAGTTCTACATGACTCCGCTCATTACAAAAGAAGTCATGACGTCCTTCCTCAATCCAACACAAACCCGTTTAGCCACGATCGATGATTTAACGACGAGACAGCATGAGATTCTGCAATTAGTTGCGGAAGGATTATCGGCGAAAGAAATTGCCGACCAACTGAAGATTTCTCACCGCACCGTCGAATTTCACAAAACCAAGATCATGGAACAACTCAATGTTCACAGCACGACGGACCTGATCAAGTACGCAATGGCGCACGGCTTCGTCACGGCGTCATGATGCCTTCGGGCGCTCTACGGTAGTTGCCCTACTAAAACCTCGTAGTTTCTACAAGCCCGGCTGGTAGTCTTTCCTTCTCTCGTTCCAACACTACTCCGTTACAGTACCGCGTGAAAACTTTGCGCGTCAGGTTGCGGCTCACTGCGTGACCCTACGACGCACGAAGTTTCAGACTGAATACGTCACAACGCGATGAAGTCGTCACAGAACAAGGACCGTGGTCTTCCTTATCATAACGGGAGGTTCATCATATGCGTATCTCACGTCGCCAGTTTCTAAAGGTCTCTGCCGGCACGATCGCCGCCGCCGCCGTGGCGGATAAAGTCCTGGCATTGACGGCGCTCCAGCCGGTAATCGAGGTCGGAAACCCTTTGGGAGAATATCCGGACCGATCATGGGAACGGGTCTATCACGACCAATACCGATACGATTCGTCCTTTACATGGGTCTGTTCCCCCAACGACACACACGCCTGCCGCATTCGAGCCTTTGTTCGGAACGGAGTGGTGATGCGGGTCGAGCAGAACTACGACCATCAAACATATGAAGACTTGTATGGGAACCGCGGCACCTTTGCACACAATCCCCGGATGTGCCTCAAGGGGTTTACCTTCCATCGACGCGTCTACGGGCCATATCGATTAAAGGGTCCCTTGATCCGGAAGGGCTGGAAACAGTGGGTGGACGACGGTTCACCCGAACTCACCTCGGAAACGAAACGCAAGTACAAGTTTGACAGCCGCTTCTTGGACGATATGCTTCGTGTCTCCTGGGACACGGCGTTTACCTATGCGGCGAAGGCCATGATCGTTATTGCCACCCGATACAGCGGTGAAGCCGGGGCGCGACGTCTTCGTGAGCAGGGCTATGCCCCGGAGATGATCGAGATGATGAAGGGCGCGGGTGTACGCTGCTTCAAGCACCGAGCTGGCATGCCCATTCTCGGATTCATCGGCAAGCACTCCAATACCCGTTTCAACAACAGCGTCCTGCCGGTGCTGGATGCGTGGATACGCAAAGTCGGTCCGGATCAGGCGCAAGGCGGTCGCTATTGGAACAACTACACCTGGCATGGAGACCAAGATCCCTCACAGCCATTTTGGAACGGCACGCAAAATTGCGACGTCGATTTGAGCGATATGCGTTTCACGAAGTTCAACACAAGCTGGGGCAAGAACTTCGTCGAGAACAAAATGCCGGAAGCACATTGGAAGCTCGAATCGATCGAGCGCGGAGCGCGCCTCGCGGTGATCACTCCGGAGTACAATCCGACGGCCCAGCGAGCCGACTACTGGATTCCCCTTCGCCCGCAATCGGACGGGGCCTTTTTCCTCGGCGCCTGCAAGATCATTCTCGATGAGAACATGCAAGACATCGACTATATCAAGCAGTTCACGGATATGCCCCTGTTGGTCCGCACGGATACCCTCCAGTATCTGGATCCACGCGATGTGATCCCGAACTACAAGTTCCCTGATTTCTCTCACAGTTATTCCGGCCGGATCCAAGCATTGAAACCGGAGTACATCGAACGGTTGGGCGGTTTCATGGTGTGGGACTTGGCCAAGCAGCAGGCCGTCCCACTCCATCGAGAGCAAGTCGGCTGGCATTTCGACAAGAGCGGGATTAGTCCGGCGTTGACCGGCACCTATCGAATCAAACTGCTGAACGGACGCGAAATCGACGCGCAGCCCATCTACCAGATGTATCTGATCCACTTCCAGGACTACGATCTCGATACCACGCATCAGATCACCCGCTCGCCTAAGGATCTCCTGGTCCGGTGGGCACGAGACTCAGGCACGATTAAGCCAGCTGCAATCCACAATGGTGAAGGGGTCTGTCACTACTTCCATATGACCTCGAACGGACGGGCCGCCGCCCTGGTCCTGACCTTGACCGGCAATATCGGCAAATTCGGCGCCGGTTGCCATACCTGGTCCGGCAATTACAAAGTGGGTATTTGGAACGCGACCCCCTGGTCGGGTTCCGGTGGCGGCGTGCACTTATCGGAAGATCCCTGGCAGATCAACCTGGATCCCAATGCCCATGGGAAGGAAATCAAGTACAAGAATTACTACTATGGGGAAGAGCCCGCCTATTGGAATCACGGCGATACGGCCTTGATCGTCAACACCCCGAAGTATGGCCGGAAGGTGTTTACGGGTAAAACCCACATGCCGACGCCCAGCAAGCTGCGGTGGGTCGTCAACGTCAACATTTTGAATAACGCCAAGCACCATTACGATATGGTGCGGAACGTCGACCCCAACATCGAGTGTCTCATCACGCAGGACATCGAGATGACGTCCGACGTCAACCATGCTGATATCGCTTTTGCCGTGAACTCCTGGATGGAATTCACCTATCCAGAAATGACGGCTACCGTGTCTAACCCGTGGGTACAGATCTGGAAGGGTGGGATCAGACCCTTGTATGACACACGAAACGATGCGGATACCTTTGCGGGTGTGGCGGCACGACTTGCCGAGATGACAGGCGAGAAACGGATGCGAGACGTCTTCCACTTTGTCTATGAGAATCGAGTGGACGTATATGCACAACGCCTCCTTGACGCGTCCAGCACCTTTTATGGGTATAGTGCCGATGTGCTCTTGAAGTCTGAAAAGGGCTGGATGGTGATGGTTCGGACCTATCCGCGGCACCCACTCTGGGAGGAGACCAATGAATCCAAGCCAATGTGGACCAGATCGGGTCGCATCGAGAGCTATCGTATCGAGCCGGAGGCGATCGAGTACGGCGAAAACTTTATCTCCCATCGTGAAGGGCCGGAAGCAACACCGTACCTCCCGAATGCCATCTTCTCGACAAACCCGTATATTCGGCCGGACGATTACGGCATTCCCGTTACGGCACAACACCACGACGACAAAATGATCAGAAACATCAAGCTCTCGTGGGATGAAATCAAGCGCCATACCAATCCTCTATGGGAAAAGGGCTATCAGTTCTACTGCGTCACCCCGAAAACTCGTCACCGGGTTCACAGCCAATGGTCGGTGAACGACTGGGTCCAAATTTATGAATCGAACTTCGGTGACCCGTATCGTATGGATAAGCGCACGCCTGGCGTGGGGGAGCACCAGATTCACATCAACCCGCAGGCGGCAAAAGACCGAGGCATCAACGACGGCGACTATGTCTATGTCGATGGGAACCCGGTCGATCGTCCCTATCGGGGCTGGAAGCCGAGCGATCCCTACTACAAGGTCGCGCGACTCATGATCCGGGCAAAGTACAACCCAGCCTATCCGTACCACGTGACCATGGCCAAGCATGCGCCGTATGTGGCGACTGCCAAGTCCGTGAAGGGCCACGAAACGAGACCAGATGGACGAGCCATTGCGATCGACACTGGGTATCAGTCGAACTTCCGATATGGTGCTCAACAGTC
>JAEURV010000336.1 GCA_016788465.1 Nitrospira sp.
GTTGAGCCGCGTGGCTCGCGATTTCTGAGCCCATTTACGGGCGAAGAAATGGCAAGCGGGTGGGAAGCCATGATCGACGTTGCGAACGGCTCAGATTTTCGTGAGTTCGTGATTTTCTACCACGAAGCCGGTGATGAAACCTTCCGGCTCTTGAACCGCAAGGGAGATATGCTCCCACAACGGGATGCTCACACCGACACCTATCGGCCTGCTGCTCGGTTGCTGAATTATCGCAGCGAGCCGCACGGCACTCGATTGGAGATGCAAGAGCACTTGGTGGGTTTTGCGGATGAATCGCAGGGCTATGGGTCCTACACATTCGGTGACCCAGCCACGACCATCCCACGTTCCTACCTCGGTGATCCTGCGAAGTTCCGCATGATCGGCGGTTCAGAAATCGTTCATTCGCACCACCTCCACGGTGGGTCGATTCGTTGGGCCAGACAGCCTGGAACCAGCCGACTGGATCCGACGTTGTCCAAGAATGGTCCGGTGAAGTTCCCGTTGATTAGTGACACTTCAGACCGCCTTGATGTGCAGTCAATCGGCCCGTCCGAGATCTACGATGAAGTGATCGAAGGTGGATCCGGAGGATTACAAGCGCTGGCCGGAGAGTTTGTGTTCCATTGCCATATTCCGCAGCACTATGTGACCGGCATGTGGGGCTTCTGGCGTGTGTACAACACCTTGCAAGCTCCTGGTTTCCAGACCGATGTGATGAAGGCGCTTGTCGAGTTGCCTGATCGAAAGGGCAAGATCAAGCCGGCGGTCAGTTCTGATAAGTTGGTCGGCACCACGGTTGATTGGTATGGCGGGAAGAAGTGGGAAATCACGAAGGATAAGACGGATTGGAAGGCGAATCCTGCGAAGGTTTCCATCAAGGATTGGGTCGAATACATGCTTCCGCCACAGGGACTGCCTGGCAAGACGGAGGATCAGGTTCAGCAGGCAAAGGCCAACGATCCAACAGTGGTGAATTGGAAGTGGGAGGGCGCATTGGCTCTCAATGAGCCGGAGACTCCGCACAAGTGGGCCGACTATGTATCCCCAACGCCGTTGAAGCGGCCTCCGATTACTTTCGATCCTCAAACCGGGAAGCTCGCATTCCCCTGGTTGCGTCCGCATCTCGGAAAGCGTCCGCCGTTTGCCCCGAACCATGGTGGTGCGCCCTGGTTGGAGCCGTTCCGTGTTCGTGAAGATGGGACAAGAGGTACCGAGCCACCGAAGCCCGGTGCGCAGGGTCCATGGAGCTTGTGTCCGGAAAATGCTCCTCGGAAGTTCTTTACGATCCATTCAATTACGTTGCCGGTCACATTGAAGCCGGCGACGGCAAATTCAGCGGCTCTTATTGATCCGATCGCGATGCTCTACGTGTTGCACGAAGAAGAGGCCGAAGTTCGGAGCAACCCAAAGAAGCAAGTGCCGCTCGTCATTCGTGGCAACGTGCATGACTGCGTTGACGTCATCTTCAAGAATGAAATTCCTGATGACGCTCGGACGGGATGGTCGAACAAGATCAACCTCCATCCGCACTTCTTCCAATTCGATACGAGTGCATCCGATGGTCCGACCATTGGTTTCTCCTATGATATGTCGCTCAGAGCCTTCACAATGTTGAAGGACCCGCAACCGGATAAGGGTATGCCGTTGCCTGGAAACACTGTCTTGACGGCAGATGTGAAGGCTGGGGCCCGTAGTATCACGGTGGCGGACACGTCCAAGTTCCATGTCAATATCGAACTTGGCGTCGGTATGGACGATCCGAAGTACTTTGAGGTCGCTCGGATCAAGGCGATCAGCGGGAAGACAATTACGTTTGATGCGCCGTTGAAACATGCACATAAGAAGAACGATATCGCCAGCGTGGAGTTCATTCGTGAGCGCTGGTATGTCGACGCCGATTTGGGGACGGTGTACTGGCATGATCACGTGTTCGGAACGGATACGTGGGGCCATGGACTGTTCTCCGCATTCATCACGGAGCCTCCACGGTCGACCTATCATGATCCGGTCACCGGTAAGGAAATCAGGAGCGGCCCCATCGCGGACATCCATACCTTGGAGCCGGTTTCTGCCCACATTCGTGGAAGCTTCCGCGAAGTGATGATGCATATCATGGACAGCAACGCCAGAACGGCCGAGCTGATTACCACCGATAATCCTCAGGCGAAGGTGGGAGCGGTGACGGTGGACGGGCCTCCGTCGCACCAATTCCCGGAGAAGATCAATAAGTCTCCGATGTGGTTCTTAAACGGTGGTGAAGCCACGACCGGCAGCGGCTATAGCATGCGGGTTGAGCCGTTGAGCGTGCGCCTTGCCAATAATCCGGACCCCTCGAAGCTTTTCGTGTCCGGGATTCACGGCGACCCAGGCACACCGTTGCTCCGGGCGTACCTGGGCGATCCTATTATGGTTCGTGCGTTGGTGGGATCTGCCAATGAGGTGCACACCTGGCATGTGACCGGGCATTGGTTCCCAATGGAACGGTATGCTAAGGACGCGATGCCTAGGAGCACTGTGCATCTCGTGATCGGTGAGCGGTACGATCCGGCCATTCCAGCGGCCGGTGGGCCGCAGAAGCAGGCGGGCGATTACCTTTACTACAGTGGTCGCGCGTCACATTTTGCGGAAGGGAGCTGGGGTATCTTCCGAGTATTCGATGAACTGCAAGGTGACCTGAAGCCGTTGCCTGGACGGGAACAGATCCAAAAATCTGCGCCGTCTGTGTGCCCGGCTGATGCACCTGTGAAGACCTTCAATGTGTCGGCGGTCGATCAACAGATCCGGTACCACGATGGCGCACCGGGTGTGATGGAAGTCGACCTCGAGCGCAAGATGGTGTTCGGCAATGAACAGGGCAAGATGTATGTCCTCGATGGTGATCGTGGTCGTGTCAAGGCCGGTGAGTTGAAGCCGAGTCCTCTGACCCTGCACGTCAACGTCGGTGACTGCGTGAAGGTGAATCTGAAGAATGAAATGGCGAAGGATCGAGCCGGGTTCCACGTCGATATGATGGCGTTTGACCCGAAAGACTCGTTCGGTGCCAACGTTGGTAACAATCCTGGCGATCAGACCGTTGCGCCGGGTCAGAGCAAGACCTACACCTATTACGCCCATCCGGAGTACGGTGAGTTGGCCGCACTCATTCAGGATTGGGGTAACGTGGTGGAAAACCCACGGAACGGCTTGTTCGGTTCTATCATTGTCGGTCCGAAGGGTTCACGGTATCGTGATCCGGTGACCGGTGAGGATGTCACGATGAAGAGCAGCTGGCGTGCCGACGTATTGGTCGACCGGACCATCTCAGGGAACGAGAATCGGAAGAACTACCGAGACTTCTCCTTGATGTTCCAGGACGAGGATAACATCGTCGGTGTCAGCTTTATGCCCTACATTCAACAAGTGGCCGGTATCACGGCGGTGAACTACCGTTCCGAACCGACCGCATGGCGGATGGAAAAGGGTTGTGATATCCCTGAGGTCTTTGCTTGCGTGAAGGCCGGGGAGACACCATCGACCCCATTGCTCCAGGCCCACGTGGGTGATCCAGTGGCGGTGCACGTCCTGGGTGCCTTCAGCGAGCAGGTGCAGCTGTTCACGATCGACGGCCATGAGTGGCCGCACGAGCCGTACATGCAGGGCGCTGATCAGGTCAGCACCATGGAGTTCGGTGGGTCAGAGATCATCAATGCTCACTTGACTGGTGGAGCGGGCGGTCCTAACCGGATTGCCGGGGACTACATCTGGAAGAACCAGCGTCCGGCCTATGCCAACGCCGGCCAGTGGGGCCTCTTCCGAGTGCTTCCGACGGATGATCAACGGATCAAGCCGTTGACACCGCAGGTGCCTCCGACCAAGACGGCCAAGCAAAATGGGAAGCCGAAGGCTTCTCCCGCTTCGCTGAGCGTCAAGTAGGTTAAGTCTGGTGGCGTACCCGCTTATCGCGGGTACGCCGCTCCTACCGCAGAGTCTCAGGATTGTTTGCGTTGCCCAGTGCGTTCCCCCTCGAGAATTCTCCCACAGTTTTCAGGTACAATGACCCAGCTCAAGGACGTACCATTTCTTGCAGAGGAATTGCCTATGTTTATCGCGTATCTGTTCGTTCTTCTTGGTTTGACCTGTCTGGGGGGGGAAGTTGCTGTACCCATGGCGTTTGCTGAGAGCGTGTCCGCCGCACCCGTGAGCCGGGTCGAGGTTGTGCTTGCCTATCAATATCGGACTCGAGAAGCAGAGATTAAGAAAGAGTTTATGCAGGTGGGTTTGACGAACGTCCACTTTCAGTATGCCAGGATGGGGCAACCGCCTCAGAATATCGGGCTCGGCCGAGATGTGCCGGCCGATAAGGCCCGAGAGGCGATTCGTCTGGCTGTGAAATACAATCTTGGTGTCGGTATTCTGTTGCCTGAGCGATTATTCCCTCCGCGGTTCATCACCATCGCATCGTCAAATTATGATGACACCGTTGAATATCACATTACGCCAGCCACGCTTTCAAAACTCCAGGATCCTTCGTTGAGCACGGAAGCGTTTCACCGACTCTATCGAGACATCACGTCGGCTGTCATCGATCCGAAAGCTCCCAAAACACGGTACTGAGTTCTGAATATCTCTCGCAGTCCTGTGAACGCGTCCTGGCCAGCAAGGGAACCTCATTATTGTCATGTCGTGAGCGAGCATTACCTCACGCAGGCCAGTCGGTGAGCCAGGGAGGTTAGTGGTGCAGTCGTTCCGGCCAGGGGTCGCAGCTCGCTTCCTCAAGCCCACTCAACTCAGCCACTGGAGTGAGACCTCTAGCAGTTTGCTGAAAAACGCGGCTTCTGCTTCGCGCATCATTGCACAATGATAGAAGGAATTGTGGCACTTACACCTCAGAATGCTCAAAAAGGCCGTCCAGCAAGGCCGCAGCGAGCGAAGGGGCGGGAGGTACATACCAAGCTTCGCTTGACCCGCTCACTTTGATCACATGCGAGTGGATAGGTACTCTTGCCTTCAGTGGTCTCTGCCGCTTCGGGCCTCTGAGTGATGCGAGAACGTCGATGGAGGACTTTTTCAGCATTCTGCTAGGCTGGTATTCCTTTTAGCTCATCTAATATAGTGGATTGATGCCGTCAATGATTGTGAGGTTGTGACAGTCTGTTCCAACGCCGGGTGAGACCGGGAGAGGGGAGAAACGATGAAAATTGCCGTTCTGGGTGCATCAGCTGGGATAGGACTTCAGTGTGTACGGCTTGCGCTGCAGAAAGGGCATGAGGTCGTGACCCTCTCACGTCGGGTTGTGCCGCTTCCAGATCAGCCTGAACTGATACGGGTACAGGGGAGTGCGACGGACGAGAGTACGGTGCGAAGGGCAGTGGAGGGAGCCGAGGCTGTCTTGGTGACGCTCGGTGTGAAGAGCCCTCTGCCGACTACGGTGTTCTCAGAATCTTCTCGTACCCTGCTCCGAGTCCTGAGCGAAAGTGGTTCCTC
>JAEURV010000362.1 GCA_016788465.1 Nitrospira sp.
CCTCATCTACAAACAGGGCGAGAATCGCTCGACGCAGATTCCTACACTACCATTCAGAACCACCCTCGACTTGGGTCCATTTTGCTTGAGCCATTTCCGTTCCTTCGTGACGCAACCGTCATGATTGCGCACCACCATGAACGATGGGACGGATCAGGCTATCCTTACGGGCTCAGAGGAGAGTTCATCCCCTTGGGGGCAAGAATTTTAGCCGTCGCCGATGCCTTCGCCGTGATCCAGGTTCCACATATTCGCGATCGATGTCAGCGTGATCGCGTCGCGCTCCGCATCCTGCAGGTGGCCGCAGGCACTCAATTCGATCCTTTTGTGGTGAATGCGTTGACCACATGCTGTTCTGCAATAAATCTGGTGTCTATGAAAGAACGGCTGCTCCAGTAACCCCGCCGGCGTACCAGCTACGCCGGCTTCAAGATGGGAGGCCCCACCCCTCCCACTTGACCAGGCAAGGGTCCTCGCCTCCCGAGGGCCCTTGCCGCCCAATCACTGAGGCTGTCCCTCGCAAACCGTGGATATGGACACAGCACACAACGGACAACACACTGGCTACGAAAGAAAGGATCTGTCGCATCATGAGTCTCATGGCCCTTCCATCTCAAACAACGCACTCTCTGAGTTTTCTCCCTTCGATCCTTCTTCTCATTGGGCTCGTGTCCTGTTCCGGCTCAGGCGGTGAGGGCCCGGCACCTCCGTTTGCCGATACCGGCACACCCGGGGCGGAGGAGGCTGTCGGTGAACGGCTCTTTCTCGAAACCCGCTTCGCCCAGACATTCAAAGTGTTCCTCGACAACGGCGGCAACATCAACGATCCCAACGCCGGAGATGTCATTGTTGATACTGTTGAAACCATGGGAACACCGATCGCTCCAGGACCATTCAAGGGCATGTCGATGAATTGCCGTGCGTGCCACCTTGTCGATGATGTCCTTACCGTTCCAGGCGGAGGTATGCGAACCTACGCCGATTTTGCCCGCCGCAGTCCGATTCCGGCGAGAGCCGATGGCAAGGCACATGCCCCGAGAAACTCTCCTCCCCTGGTGAGTTCGACCCTCGATAGACCGGACGGCATCCTACTCCACTTCGATGCCGAGTTTAGTTCGATCGAAGAATTGATTGCGGCAACTTTCACGGGCCGGAACTTTGGCTGGCTCCCTGGAGAAAAGACGCAGGCCATTACGCATATTGCAAATGTCGTTCGTGGAGACGATGGGTCCTTCGATCTGACCGACACCGGCCTCTCCTACCGCAGTCTGTTTACCGGTACAAACCCAAACATCCCTGAACAGCTCAGACTCCCACCCCGATTCCGTACGTTTGTTGGATCGGGAACCGACCAGGACATCTTCGACGCCGTCGTTCGAGTCGTCGCCGCCTACGTCAACGGACTCCGGTTTTCACAAACCACGGAAGATGGGAAGCCCATCCGTTCGCCGTTCGATATCTTTCTCTCTCTGAATGGGCTCCCCCAACAACCAGACTCAAATGAGGCTCCGTTGGCCTATAGTCGCCGACTCCAAGCACTCATCACCACACCAGGCTTCGTTCCGCAGTTTGTGACATCCAATCCTCATCGGTCCGATGGACGATTTGAGTTTCACACCCAGACGTTCGAATTTGGACCCACTGAGCTTGCTGGCCTAAAAATATTCCTCTCGGAGCCAACGACCATCCTTCCTTCACCAGCGGAGCTTGCCGTCGGCAAGATTGGTAACTGTATTGCCTGTCATGCTGCTCCACACTTCACCGATTTCCAGGCTCACAATACGGGAACAACCCAGAAGGAATACGACGGCATCCCAGGCCATGGACCTGGTGCCTTTCTCAATCTTGCGATTCCCACACTGGCCACACGAACGGTCGACGACTTACCGGCAACCGAACAGCACCCGACTGCCAGTGAACGATTCCGAGCCATCCCCTCAGCCGGGACCACGTTGACCGACCTTGGCTTGTGGAACGTCTTTGCCAACCCCGATATGCCTGAACCCCAGGCCAAGATCCGAAACATTCTCTGCGATGGAGAGCAGCCTTGTTCAGCTCCTCAAAGCGAGCTCCTAGATCGGGCGATCGCCCGATTCAAGACCCCCAGCCTGCGTGACCTTGGACACTCTTCCCCCTTCATGCATAACGGACAATTCGACAGGATCGAGGATGTCCTGGAGTTTTATCGAGAGGCATCCGATCTTGCGCGGAACGGAAAATTGCGTAACGGCGCGAGCCAACTACGGGGTATTGCACTTAGGCCCACTGATCTTCTTCCCCTCGCAGCATTTCTCCATTCGCTCAACGAGGACTATCAGTAGGGATATCATGATGAAACCCGACAATACATACCGATCAGTCAGACTGGTGCAATCCATGGAATCATCTCTGCGGTCTCCTTCACTCATGATGGTCTGCCAGCGCTGTCACGAACCAATCGGTCACCAGAATCCCACATTGTGGTGCATCAAGTGCCGATGCGCTCAACGTCAACGAGGCCAGGCCAGAGGACTCGAGAATTCGATGCAGACACGACGGCTGAAAGCCTGGCTGAGGAAGTTTCCCCATTCATAACTTCTCGACGTATAGAGAAAACACGATTGCATACCAATGTCCTGAATAGAGCGGATCTCCTACACAAGAAGACATCGACGTGATGATCTGAGGGGAGCAGCGACACAATTGTCCAAGAATGGCCGATCACACGGTTGATCGGCAGAAATCCGGCCAAAGGACTTGAAGTCCAGAGCCCATGGTTGTTCATCAGCCATGGGCTCTTTGCTTATACGACCCCGGTGATGCACGAGGGGCAAGCTCGCTGTACTGGCTGCGGCATGCAGTGATCATCAGGACAACCAGCATCCGCATGAGAAAGGAGGGCGCTCCGATGACATCCTAATGCAGCATCGGTCAGATGAAGCGAACAATGACAAGCACTGTGCCCCTCCCCTTCACCATAACCAACAACGGGTAGGGGTATCCATCATCGAGGAAAGGACTGTCATGAAATCAGCATTTCCACGGCAACGAAGGCATCGGCATGCTCACGTCAATCTTGGGCTACTTCTGATGGGTTCGATTTTATCCGTTTCAGCCTGTAGCGGGGAGAATCCTGTTCCACGGACTCCTGCTCCCATCACACTGAGCAGTGAAATCCTGTCGACACCACTATCTACAGCTGATACCGACCGTTTTTTCTCCATCACGGCAGCGGCAGGAGGTCACTACTATGCGGCTGGGTTCACCACGGTGAACGAGGACAGCCAGATGGCGGTCGCTCGCCTTCGGACGACCGGTGAGCTTGATACGTCTTTCGGCTCAAACGGAATCGCGACGATCAACGTCGCCGTCGGTACGGGCAAGAAAGCCGAACTCGCTCGATCCGTCGTCGTCCAATCTGATGGCAAAATCGTGATCGCTGGCTTGTTCGAACACGACACGACAGCAACCGGAGATGCGGCGCGTGACACCGACATCGCCATCGCCCGCTTCGACACCACGGGACAATTGGATCAGGGGTTCGGCACCAACGGCGTCACACGGTTTGATCTTAGCACAGGGGTAGCACTCCCCAACCCCACTCCTAACTCACCTCCAATTGTTCGAGGCGACACTGCATGGGGACTCACCTTGTTGCCAGAAGATAGTCTTCTAGTTATCGGTGGGAAGCATGCGGATGGAGCAGCCCGTACCGATACCGACTACGCTGTCATGAAATTAATGAAAAACGGGAAGCTAGACACAACATTCGGAACAAATGGGCTTGTCACCTTGGACGTCGAGCAGGGCAACGACAGTCCCAGAACTGCCATTGTGCAGCCAGACGGGAAGATCGTGGTGACTGGTCACACCGAGATCGCTGAGGACACGCCAAATGAAGTGGTAACCGCAGTCTTATTCAGATTGGTATCGAATGGACAGTTCGACTCCTCGTTTGGCACCAATGGTGTCGTGAGCCATGCGTTAGGGCTACGGATCGCAGAGGCGTATGATGTTGCCCTCCAGGGGTCGAATCTGGTCATTGCTGGATATGGTCGCCAGGCGACTGCAACCACAGTCGATATTCTCAGTGCACGGTTTTTACCCGATGGAACATTGGACAAGACCTATGGAGAGGGAGGCGTAACTCTTATTGACGTTGCGGGCCAAGATGATCGGAGCAGAACACTGAAGATCTTGCCGGACCAACATGTCCTCATCGTGGGGCAAGGAAAACCCACTGCCACCAGTCAAGACGGAGCTGTCGTCTTACTCACGCCCAACGGTCGACGTGAGACGAAGCTGAACGGTAACGGCGTCACCCTCCTTGATTTTAGCGGTCCCACGGATGCCCTCTTCGGACTCGTCCTCTCTGCTGACTTAACACAAGCGATGACAGTCGGCTGGAAGGGCGTGAACACACAAGAAATTAGTCCAACGAATAATGATGACGCCCGGGTTGTCCGATTCCCCCTCTCCTTCTAAACCTGATCGAGCGACAATCGAACCGGTGCTATTGCTATCACGATCTCCCTTGGTCCTTCCTATCTCTGAAGGACCAAGGGTCCCATTTCCAAGTAAACGGAGACTACCCCGTAGAGAAAGCCATTTCTAAACTCACCTGTAGAACAGAGCCAGGCTCCCTTAGCCGTTAACATGTGCAAGGATCATCATTCTCCTCGCCACAAGGACTCAGATGAACCAGCAACCTTGAATGTGGTAACAGAATCGGCATTGGTTATCACTCTCACGTTCCAGAACCATGCAATATGCTATTCGAACCAACTCCAATTCGCTGATTCGGTTCACCCTCAATAAAGCGGATCGAACCATTCCTTCTGAGTTCTTTGGTACTTGTTGATAATCCAAACGTCAGCAGACAGTACCACCTAGTCGCACGCCACCGAACGACTATCCAGACCAAACTCATTCACAGTATTGACGTTCAGGATGAGGATTGCAGGAAACACAAACGGCTTGATCGCAGGGAAAGAGAAAGTGCTAAAAATGCGCCGGCCCGTCGCACCTTAGGATGCGACGGGCCGGCACTTCACTCACCTACCTGTCAGCTCGTTATGCTCCCAATCTCGTGAAGACTGGAAGAACTGGAGCCCAGACTGGATTGATCAGTCTTTCACCGCCATCGGTGTAAGACATAAACAGTCCTGCGAAGCGCTGATCGGGATCGTGGAGAATATCCACTAACCGCTGCACTTCCCAGAGAACGTCTTTCGACTCGACCTTGATATCAACCGTCTGACCAGGCATAACGGCGCCTTCTTTGTCCATGGTCAGTCCAGCACTGGCCACCAGCTCCGGTGGATAGTTCGGATCCACCTTAGCCGCACCAACCTTGTTGGTAAACCGAATACCGGCTGTGGTGAATTCTCCGATGCTGATCGGTTGAGTGCCGTTGTTGGTCACATGGAGATTCATGCGCAATGCACGACCAGGAACATCGTATTCCGCATGAGTGACTTCAATGGCCAACGGATTCGGCTTCACAGGCAACGGCTTCACCTTGGTTTCACCGGCCTGCAGAGGAACACTGATTGGGTGCTTGGATTCAGCTGCCAAATACCCAACAACCACAACCACGAGGACGAACACGAGCATTGCGGCTCCGACCTTACGATCGATCGGGTCCAACAGAATCTCGTCTCCGTAAGCCGCAAGGACGCGGGCACGAACCAAGTACATCGGGCGAATCATGAACCAACCCACCCAGAAACATGCGACAACCACCCAGAACAGGTGCCACATGATTCCAGTCATACCACCCATGGTCTCAGAGTCAAACGTCTCACCAGTGAGGGTCTTGATTGGGTTCGTAAAATCTTCATAACGGCCCGTGATGTCCATCCACCCACCCGGACCAGCGACCGGACCGGCCTCCTTGATCGCGAGCATCGGGTGAATATGATGATGGCCGGGAAGTCTGGCCTTAAGCTTGACGACGTATTCATAGTCGCCACCGATATCGAGCGGGCCCGAATTGAACATCGGGACACCGTTCATCTTTG
The DNA here is from genome assembly GCA_016788465.1 of Nitrospira sp. Lineage (GTDB taxonomy): Bacteria > Nitrospirota > Nitrospiria > Nitrospirales > Nitrospiraceae > Nitrospira_D. The sequence continues at coordinate 6,003 of JAEURV010000362.1, forward strand.
AGCTCAAACGAACAAACACCGAGCTCGGAGATCCGACGTTCAAGAACGTACGGTGCGGCTTTACGACCGCGCGAGGCCAGTCTTCCGACAAATGGAATCGACCTCGCAACTCCGTGACACCATTCACTGGGGTAGACTTACCTACCCACTCCGTATCATACCAATTAACGGTTCGCATTCGCAGAAATGGCTCCTGTGAACGTTCCCCGTGAGCAAATGCGGGGGTGATATCAGCAACTGACGCGAACGCCAGCGTCGCCACTCCGCAGATGCCCATTATCCAGCGTTTAGAGGCTTGTTTGGCGTTCATGCTTTCCCCCCGATTTTTGCCTTATCGCCATGTGCTAACGTGGCGTAGGCGAATACGTCGTAAACCTTCACCGTTCTCTGCCTGTCATCCGTGAAGTAGAAGTACGAGGTACAGAAGAACTTCCCGAACTGCCACCACAGAACGTATACGAGTGACGATGCAAACGCAGAGAAGAACGCCGAGATCATGGTGCTGTGACCACCGAAGGTGCGCAGCGAACCGACCTCGATCATTCTGATGTACTCAGGCGTACCGGTACGGACGTACATGAAGCCCATGTAGTCTGCCCATGAGAGCAGCGATCCGTCGACCACAAGCGGGGTGTGGCTATAGCCAAAGATTGGCCAGTTGCTTGGGTAAAACAGAATGGCGTACATCCACGCACCGACCACAGCCGTCAGAGTCCAGTTTCTGGTCAGCAAGAGCGTGATGTCCAAGACCAATGCGCTTGGAAGCAATGTCGCAGGCATGACGAAGTTCGGCGGATAATTGGACCACCACCACCAAGAGGTATAAACGGCAATCCACTTACCAAAACCAAGAGCTAGAATAGTGATCGTCGCGCCGAACGGCTGACGATAGTTCACCCAATTGTAATACTGAAGTGCTGCACAAAACGTAATGGTCGTAATCGGAGTGACGATAGGCCACCATTGCCGATCCTTCCAGTCCAACCAGAAGTCCCAGTCTCCACACAGCAACGCAGTATGCATGTGAAAGGTCCCGACGATGGTGATAAACAAAATCGGGATAAAATAGATGTGATCAATGTGCCGGGACATTGCCACACCTTCCGGCGGCAATTTCGAGGCCTTGATAATTTCATCGGTTCTAAACATAACTGACATCCTCCGTCATTCTAGCCGACCAGAAGCGGCCCGGACACTCATGAGTACTGAGACTGCCAGGACCAGCTTCCGATATCGACCAATGATACAAGTGAACTACTAAACCATTGCTGCTTAGTACACGCTCTTGGCGTTCTGCACCTGGGCCGGGAACGGATCCAGGATGCTCTTCGGCGCGTTGTTCCAGATCACGTCCGCCAGATTCGACATCCGGCTCACGATCTGCGCGGCCACACCCCCCGCTGCTCCGAACAACCCGCACCAGCCCAACGTCACGAAGCCCCAGTGCAACGGCGCCGCAAACAGCTCATCCACAAACCAGAACGCATG
>JAEURV010000364.1 GCA_016788465.1 Nitrospira sp.
CCCCATTGCGGAACGGCCCAAGAATGCGAACACAGGAGAGAAGAGCGACTACGCAGCGCAGGTGCAGTCCGGCAAAGTCTTCGTCGCAATATAGGTCGCGTTGTTCGTGTAAGACACAAACCCCTTCTGTCGACCATACAATGTCAGCACACAGTCCGTCCCCTTACGGTCGATAAAAAACCGGTAATCGGTGCCGGACGGTGCGACAACGACAAAAGGACGGGGGCCGAGATCGTAGGCCAGAAGGGTGGAGGCCGTTGAAGATGCCATGGCCATCGACCATTCCGGTTGTTCACCCTCGTAAGATAAAACAGACGAGAGTGCTCGGGTAAACGACAGACGACAGGACTCATCCGAGAGATTGGTCAGCGTACCCATTGTCGCACAACCCGGCATGGCAACCACAACCAGCCAGAAGAAGCTCGTGGACAGAAGACCGCGCCAGACCGATCGGCCTGTATTCACGGCATGTCTCCCGATACTGCGACTAAGAGAACAGAACGACACAATAAGAAAACGGGGTAGAGCCCGGCGACCGTATTGCACCGGGCAAAGACAGTTAGGCTGCAAAGGCAGCCGCTGCCTCTTCCTCCGTGTTACAGAGCTCAATGGTGCTTCCATAGACACGGTTCAGGAGATGAAATCCGCTGGCTTCAAGCGCTTCCTTGACCATCCCTTTGGCCGCTGCAATCTTCATCTGTCCTTGAACGGCACTGAGCTCTTTCGATGTCAGGATGAGGACCCGGATCCCTCCGCTGCTGATATAATCGACGTCCGCCAAATTCAGAACAAGCTTTTTTGCCCCCTGGTCCAAAATCTTCTTGATCTCTTTGTTTCCCTGTTCAGCGGTGGTCGCAGACAAGCTACCCTGTACCTTCACGAAGGTAATCCCCGCATTTTCGCGGGAAGTCATGGTCAATGTGTGTCGGGTTCCTTGGTCCATCATCCCCTCCTTACCAAATTAAACATTGGTTTCGGTTGCGCTCTGAGCTGTCTATGATAGCAGCGATAGCTCTCTGGTTCCACCCGTACGAGATGGGCGACCGAACAAGATAAACCTCCGGATCGCTCTTACCCTTCCTGTTGGACTCTTCTATAGGCATCTTCAAGGGTGGAGACATGGAGGCTCATCATCAATGCTCCGCTTAGTCGGAGAACTGTGCAAACCTGCTCGTTTCCCCCAGCGAGCACCAGTCTCCCGCCGGCTTTGGTTATCACTGTGACAGCCTTCAGGATCACCCGTAATCCGATCGAGGAAATGTATGAAATCTGCGAAAGATCCAACACAATCCGGCGGTCGCCACAGTCGATGTGATCCAGCAGCATCCGCTCAACCTCCGGTCCGCTGTTCGTGTCGAAGCGATCCCGCGGTGTGACGATCACCACCGCACCGCGACGACCTGATTCGACATGCCCCCCCACGTCCATCGGCTTGTGAGACAGCGCTCGTGGATGCTGTGCCTCATCGATTGCGCCGGTCTTGGTGGTCTCAGCACGGTCACCCTGAACGAACGACTTTGATACCAGTTTCTTCTTCACCGTCAAGACATTGCGCCCCACGTTACGACAGTATGTCACCTCATCGAACATGGAGCGGATCAGATGAATGCCCAACCCGCCGATCTCGCGTTCATGCAGCAATAGCGAGAGGTCCGGGGGAGCAACGGTCAAGGGGTTGAAGGGAATGCCGTCGTCGGCAATGATCAGAACGACATACCCGTCTCGGACGTCGCCTTCCACCTCAATGTGATGCTCCGCGTGATCGTTGGGGAATGCATACTGCACCACATTGTTGAGCAGATCATCCAGCGCCATATTCAGCGTGGGGATCAACGGCCTCGCCCCTTCCCATTGCCTGACATATTCCTCAAAGGCGATCTGTAGCTCTGGAATCGCCTCCAACCGGTTGGACATCGTTCGTCGAAAGACTCGCGTTATGACATCGGCCGGGGCCGTGCCGTGATATCGGAGTCCCAGCATCGTGATGTCGTCCGCCTGCGGAGCATCGCCTGCAAACACCCGCACTGCCTGCATCACCTCCCCCAGACGATCCACCACAGAAACAGCCCGTGATCTCTCCAGCACTGCATGCAACCGATCCTTGCCGAACAGCTCGCGCCTCCGATTTTCAGCTTCGGTGACTCCATCGGTGTAGAGAAACAATTCATCCCCAGGCTCCAATTGGATGCTGCTCTCCTTGAAGGCGATGCCCGCCATAGGCCCGACCAGGGGCCCGTCTTGAGCCGTCAGCCATTCGAATGCGCCGTTCCCGCGCTTCAGTAAAGGAGGATTATGTCCGGCATTGGTCGTCACAAGCGTGCCGTCCCGGAGATTCAAGATACCCAGATAAAGCGTGACGAACATGCAGCTGTCGTTGTCTGCGCTCAACGCATCGTTCACATGGGTGACGATACTGGCTGGCGAGGGATCGGACGCCGCTCTCGTCTTCACCATGATTTTTGTCATGGCCATAAAGAGCGCGGCCGGGACTCCGTTGCCTGACACATCACCGATCACGAAACAGAGCCGATGCTGATCGAGCAGAAAGAAATCGTAGAGATCGCCGCCGATTTCCAAGGCTGGTTCGAGCACCGCATACAGCTCGATCTCTTTTCGATCCGGGAAGGCGGGAAACACGCGTGGAAGCATACTCTGTTGAATATCACGACCGACATTCAACTCTTCCTGCATACGAGCTTTCGCCGCTTCGACCAGAGCCAACGATTCCGCCAACCGCGCCTTGGCATCCTCGGCGGCCTGTTCGGCATTTTTTAGAGCCGTAATGTCGGTGGCGATAAAGACGATCCCGCCATCGTGGGTCTTCCGCTCGTTGATTTGAAGCCACTCTCCATTGGCACGATATTGAATGTACGGCGCGACCGGATTCCGATGCATGTCGAGGCGCCATCGCATCCAGGGTTCGACTTTTCCGATCGCAGCCGGAATGTCGCCGCGTTCGGCGGTCCGTCGGACGATCGATTCGAATGAGTCGCCGGCTTGCACAGGGGTCCTCGTTCCAGACATGACTTCTCGATACTTGTGGTTGCAAATGACCAAGCGGTCGTTTGCATCGAACAGCGCGAACCATTGCGGGACGCTTTCGATGGCCTCGATGAGCTGTGCATGGCTCTCACGCGCCAGGCGGGAGGCCTTTGTGACTTGCCGATCGATGATGGCCAGGAGAGTGGAAAGCGATACGGCGACGACCGCAAGCAGATCGACGTCGATCGCCGGTCGCTGAACATCGGTCGCGACATCCGCCATACCGTACATCGAAATCAACCCCGAGAGATGAGTCCCGGCAAGGGCGAACCCCATGGCGGTCGCCTTTTCAGTCACCCGCCAACCACCGTAGGTGATATTCCATCCTCCGATCACGATGACGATGATGCTGAGGATGACGATTCCGATAATCGAATAGATGAAGGGCATCAGAATAGACTGCACGTCGATGGGCTGATGCACGGCCATGGTGCTGGTCACATGGGTAAGACTCATGCCGGCTCCCATCAGCATGCCTCCGGAAGCCAGCCGCATCCAACCCTCGACATGACTACCGATCACATAGACCGCAATAGCTCCGGATGCTCCTGCGGAGAGAAGCGAGAAGATGGCAAGCCTTGTGTCTTCGCGTGCCGGTACGGTGGGACACACGGCGAGATTCCCGATAAAATGGATGGCCCAGATCTCAAGCCCGGCTGCAACGGATCCGATGCACAGCCAACGAATCGTCGCCCGCTCTTGATCGGACGCTCTCATCCGTTCGGCGATACTGAGGATGACGTAGGATGCGGCGCCACCGAGCAACATCGAACAGATGGCGAGGACCGGATCACAAATTCCCAACATCGCGAGCCTCCAATCGGAACGTGTGGGGCATGAGGGAAGAGCACAGCCTGTTGAGCGTCACTGAACGGATCGTCAACGCACCAGTTGATTGAGCCGTTCCCATCGAGGCGTGTGCGTATCAGGGTTCACCGACCAGTAGATAAAGAGCACCCGTCCGAGTATATGGTTCTTGCTGATGGGACCCAAGAAACGGCTGTCGAGACTTTCCTCCCGGTTATCCCCCAAGAGAAAATAACTCTCCTCCGGCACGGTGATCGATGGGAGATGATCGCGAACATGCCCCGCCATGCTTGAGCGGTCGGAATGACGCACATAGGGTTCCGACAAGGCCTCGCCGTTCAGGTACACCACCTGATCACGAATCGCGATCTGATCACCGGGGAGCCCAATCACACGATGGAGAAAGCGTTTCCCATTCTCGTCCGGATAACGGTACACAACCACATCCCCTTGCTGGGGCTCCGCCGCCTGATAGGCCAGCTGGTGCACAATCACATGGTCACCCGGCAAGAGGGTCGGCTCCATCGCTTGGCTGGGTGTTTGGTAGATCTGAGACCGCGCACGCACGACCGGCAAGAGCTCGGGCAAACGCTCGCGCACGAAGGACTCACGAAGCTCCTGTAATCTGGACGGCGACGACGCGCTCTCGTCGTCGTATCCTGCGAGCAACGCCTGCGCGTCCTCAACCGGCAGTCGCGTGCCATAGTATTCCGCGAGATGATGCTCCCAGAAGTTCGTGGGAGCGAGATCGACGAGCATGATTTTGAGCGAGTGCACAAACGATTGCTCGATTCGTTCGGTTTCGGTCAGCGTCAATGGGGCAGAAAGACCGGACTGAGCTTCGAGTAAGCGGCTGTATCCTGAAGCATCCGACTGGGCTGCGATCGCCTGGAACAAACGATCTGACGTCACATCCAGACGGGCAAGTTGTTGAGAGAGGGTGAACGGTTCCAGCGCGACATCCGACCTCGTCAACGAGGTCTCACTGCATCCGGTCCAGACACCCACTCCTGCACTCACCGCACACAGCACAAGGATCCTCGAACAGCGCTCGCCATGCCTGGATACACGTCGAAACAATGTATGACTCATGTCTCCCCCGTTGTGCTTGCTGCCGGAAGAATACCGCACTGTGCGTCATTGAGAAAGCCCTCTGCGGCAAGTACGTCGCCTGCCGAGCCTCGAATCACGCCGAGCGGTCCCCCGCCTTATTGATCCAAGAGGAAGTCAGCCGTTGGATCAGCGTGTTCGGCGAGGACACCAGATCACCATACCGACGCTCTCCGGCCATGACGTCCGTCACCGCCTCACAGAGCCGTTGCCCATACCGTGAAAACGCCCATGCGCGCAAGCGAGGAACGTCATACAGCAATCTGGCCAACAATCGTCCGGCTCGCAGTTCAGGCAGAATCGATTCAGTTAGAGAGCGACCGTACAGTTGTTGAACGGGTTGTTCTTCCAGATTCCCGTCGATCAACGACTGTGCGGCCAGTTGGCCGGTGCGAAGGGCGAACGAAATACCCTCTCCGGTGACAGGATCGGCGAAGCCGGCCGCATCTCCGACTAGCAGAAAACGTTTGTCGACGAATGGCCCTGTGCGTGGCTTAATAGGAATGACAAAACCGTGTTGTTCAATCTGTGTCGCACGGCGACATCCAAGCAGATCGAGATAGCGCATCATCACGGCCTTCAAATCGTCGGCACGTGGTGTCATCGACAAGACTCCCAACGACAAGTGCCCCCGTTTGGGGAAGGCCCAGGCATAACCATGGGAAAGCAATCCAAAATCAAATCGTGCGATGCCGCAAAAACGTTTCAACTCCTCAGGGGGAACCGTCACTTCCCATTCCATCGCGGGAATAAGGATTCGTCCATCCGGCATCCCGAGCTTGCGTGCCACCGTGCCGAGCGCGCC
>JAEURV010000369.1 GCA_016788465.1 Nitrospira sp.
TCCCATTCTCTCTTCCGGAGCCGTATTGGACGCCGGATTCTCGGGCTCTTCGTACTCTGTGCACTGGTCCCGACCTCGCTGCTTGGATGGATATCCTACCGCCAAGTCACACAGGAACTGATTGCCCAATCAGCGACTCGCCTCAAGCAGGAGAGCAAATCCCAAGGGATGGTGCTCTATAACCATCTGCTCACCTTCACGGCGGATCTGAGCCGGATCGCAGCTGAACTACCGCAAGACGGCACCGTGACAGAAGAGGTTGCGATCACCGCCTCGGTAAAGGAGTTAGCCCATCGCTTCCGGGACGTACGGCTCACGCCTGCAACAGGTCTTCCGCGACGGGAGCTCACTCAGGCGCAGGCAGCCCATCTCCAGGAGGGCAAATCGCTGCTTGAGATCGCCCCAGCGGCAAACCAACTTCCGCAACTCATGCTGACTCGTCTCGTGAATCCCGCACGCTGGGAGGCCGGACTCCTATCCGCGCACCTCGACGAAACAGCCTTGTGGAGTACACAGGGCAAAGAGACGTTGCCGGGCGACACAGATCTCGTCGTGGAAGATGGCAACCGTCATGCGCTCTACTCAACCTTCGCTCAGCCGATCACACTCCCAGACTTTCGTCGGCAAGATATCGCTGCGCCCATGGGCGATAGAATGACGTGGCGTTCACACACCCAGGAGTATGTCGCCGGGGCATGGTCGATGCCACTCCGGCATACGTTTCTAGTCGAACCATGGATTATTGTCCTGAGCCAAACGCGAGCCTCGGCCTTGGCGCCGGTCGAACAATTCCGCCACACATTCCTCCTGGTGATTGCGTGCGCATTGAGTGCCGTTGTCCTGCTCAGCCTGACTCACATCCGACGAAGCCTCCAACCGGTGACACTGTTGAAAGAAGGTACCGCGCGTCTGGCGACCGGGGATTTCTCGACCCAGGTGACCGTTCAGAGCGGCGATGAATTTGAGGAGTTAGCCGATTCCTTCAACAGCATGACGGACAAGTTAAACCAACAGTTTCACATGCTGGAGACGTTGTCGGCGATTAGTCAGGCCATTCTCTCGAGTCATGAGCCGGCCGCCATGGTGAGAATCGTTCAGTCCCGCATCACGGAGAGCATTGCCTGTGACGCGGTGGGAATGATCGTGGTCCATTCTGCAGAGAACAGCCCCACAGAATTATCCGTCCGGTACGTTCAGCACCAATCAGACGAGACGAAAACCTATCAGTGCCAGATATCTGGCGAACATCTGGCTGCCCTGACGGCCCATCCTCACCATATGGTGGAGTTGGCGACCGCGCTTCCCTCGTATCTTCACATGATGATGCGACCAGGTCTCTCGCTGTTCATCATCTTTCCGATCATTGTGAACGAACGTGTCAGTGGAGTCCTGGTGCTCGCCTATCGACAACGGAAGTCTGCCCCTCCTAACGATGTGACGTACGCTCGCCGGTTGGCCGACCAGGTGGCCATCGCCTTGGCGAACAACATGGCAATGAAGGCACACTTCCGGGCCCAGCTGGAATTAGTTGGTGCCATTGATGCCAAACAGCAGGCAGAAGCACAGGCCACCCTTCTCCACGCGACCAATCAATCATTGGCAACCAAAGAGGAACGGCTACGCCAACAACAGGGTGCGACCCTCGCCCTCGTCCAAGATCGAACGGTGTTCGAGGGGGCACTCCCCGTCACGGCAAAGCAGGTAACAACTCTTGCGGCCCAGGCCCTTGCGGTCGATCGAGTCAGCATTTGGATTTATGACCAACAGACCCAGTCGCTCTACTGTCTCGATCACTATGATCGCCCCACCGCTCAACACACGTTCGCTCAGAAACTGCTTTGCAGTCAGTACCCGCACTACCTGTCGGCTCTTGACCAGGGAGAGCTCATTGCAGCCGCACAGGCGCTGCACGATCCAGCCTTTCAGGAATTGACCGTCGCGAGTCTCTCACCGAACAAGATCGGGGCGAGGCTTGATGCTCCGTTTCACACACAAGGGAAGCTGGCCGGGGTCGTCTCCATCGAACATGTCGGGTCCTCCCGAGACTGGGCCTCCGATGAACAGCAGTTCGCCCAAGCCTTGGCAAATTTCATGACACTGGTTCTTGAAGCTGCACGGCGCCGTGAATCCGAAGAAGCATTGGCCATTGCGAAGCTGGCGGCGGAAGATGCGACGAAAGCGAAGGCCGAATTCCTGGCAAACATGAGCCACGAAATCCGAACCCCCATGAACGGCGTCATCGGAATGACCGAGATCCTTGCACGTACACCCCTTTCAGAAACGCAACGCCACTATGTTGAGACGATCCACAACTCCGGCGACACCCTCTTAACCTTGATCAACGACATCCTCGATTTTTCGAAGATCGAGGCCGGCAAACTAGAGATCCAATCGGCACCGATCGATTTGCGCGAGATCGTCGAGCGCACCGCTGAACAGTTGGCAGAACGTGCCCAACGAAAGGGGCTCCAGCTTCTGGTGGACTATGCCCCCTCTGTTCCTACCGCAGTGAGCGGAGACCCCATCCGTATTCGTCAAATCCTCACGAATCTGCTTGGAAACGCCATCAAGTTTACCCAGGAAGGCGAGGTCAGCGTACAAGTGACCCTTGAGGCCCCGACATCTGGTCTGAACGAGCCGGCCCACATCAAACTGGCCGTCATGGATACCGGCTCAGGGATCAGTCCTGAAGGACAAACAAAACTCTTTCAATCCTTTTCTCAGGTGGATGGGGCCTCGACTCGCGTCCACGGGGGAACAGGTCTTGGTCTGAGTATCTGTAAACAGCTCAGCAAATTAATGGGAGGCACCATCGGCGTCGAAAGTGAGATGGGGAAAGGCAGCACCTTCTGGGTCATTCTCCCGTTCCTGCTTCAATCTGATGTTCCCTCCGCACTGGAAACTGATCAGGATTTTTCGAAGCTTTGCCTGTGCGCAGCAGTCGACTCCTCTTCTACCCGCCATGTCCTGACACAATACCTCTCCGCATGGGGTATTGCCCCACACATGGCTGACAGCGAAGGTGAATTCCTCGAGCACATCATGACAGGCCTCGCAACAGAACAAGGGCCGGTCATCGCAGTGATCGACGAACGCTTTGATAACCAGACCGATATGGAAATGATCCGGACATTATTCTCCGACCCGATGCTGCAACCAGTCAAGATTGTCAGGCTCGTGCCGCTTATCAAGCGAGCGGAGGTTGAACAAGACACACCGTCTGTTCGCCTGCACTACGTGACCAAACCAATCCGCTTCCACCCTCTGCACCAGGCGTTGGTCCACGCACTCGCCGATGAACCGATCACGACGCAGCACGCGCCACCGGTGCCGGTGGCGCCGACCTTATCCGGTCATATCCTCCTTGGAGAAGACAACCCGGTGAACCAAGAAATCGCCCTGCTGATGCTCCAAAGCATGGGCTGTACCGTGACCGTTGCTCAAAACGGTCGAGAGGTGGTCGATCGTGTACAACAGTCTCGTTACGATGTGATCTTGATGGATTGCCAAATGCCGGAAATGGATGGGTTCGAGGCCACGACACAGATCCGTGAATGGGAACAACACGCATCACGAGATCCGATACCCATCATTGCACTCACGGCTCATGCAACGCCAGGTGATCGCGAACACTGCCTGTCCAGTGGAATGAGCGATTACCTCTCAAAACCGTTCTCAATGGAACAACTGCATGCCGTCCTGACCTCGTGGCTGCCATTGAAGCCAAGAGCAGATGACGACGAGCCTTTCGCTTCGAATCAACCTGGCCTTACGACGTCCATACCCGACACTCCGGTCCTCGCCCCCGATTCAGACTCTGCATTCATTGTCGATCAGAGCGCATGGAAGTCAATTACGGACCTCCAACGAGCGGGGAAACCGGATATGCTCGCAAGAATCTTGTCATTGTATCTGGCTGACTCCCACGATGTGGTGGCCACACTTCGTCAGGGGATGGCGGAGGGGAATGCTCAGGCCGTGAGCCAGGCAGCCCACAGCCTCCGATCAAGAAGTGCGATGCTCGGGGCGATCTCACTATCCAAACTTTGCAGCCAACTCGAAGAGCGCTGTCGCCAGGGACAACTCAAGGAGGCCGAGCCATTAGTGGTGCCGCTGACCGAGGCATTCGCCCACGCCAGCCAAGTCTTTCAGGAAGAACTCAAGAGGAGACCGACATGACGACCTTGCTCCAGCGACCGCTCCCATAGAAGGCGCCCATCCCCTGCTAGCGTCATGGCTGGTATTATTTTCTCCTTCATCAACAAATTGCCGGTAGGCTAAGCCCCTACGTTCCCACCACGCGATATGTGCTTACGGGACCGGTGCAAGGGTAGCAATGGCGGAAGGATTGCTCTGTGCGGGAAAAGGATTACCGAGAAGCTGCGTGACGGGAACCAGAGTACCTGATTCGGACACGATCGTATAGGCTGAGACGGTGCCTCCTGAACCGCTGGTGATACGATTTGCCACATATAAGAACTGTCCATCCGGGGAAGTGGTAAGTACCACAGGAGTCAACCCCGTTGCCGGCGCAGGTACAGGATTCTGGGCTGCCCCTACGGCAGGCACAAGTGTCAGAAAGCCATTACTGCCGATCGAAAATGTCGAGACTGTCCCGCCTCCATTGGCAATATAAACATGAGCCCCATCCGCTGCCACGACTATCCCATTCGGAGTCGTTCCGCCTGTGGCGATGGGATTGGAACTGGTCGGTTGAATCAGTGTCAACAGTCCGGATGATTCGACTCGAAACATCGTCACGCTGTTGGACGCCCCATTGGTCACATAGAGAAACTGTCCGTTCGGAGACAGAGCCATCGCTGTGAGTCCATTGCCGCCTGATGCGATCGGATTCGTGCCGGGCACAGCCTCGGGTATGAGCGTCAGGACCCCGGATGCGTCAACCTGAAACGTCGTGACCATGTTAGAGGTACTGGTACCGACATAAAGAAATCGTCCATTTGGAGCAATGGCTAATGCAACTGGTGAGGACACCCCGGTGCTGACTGGCTTGGAACGTCCCTCTGTTTGTGGAACATGTGTCAGCCCACCCGCCGTGCCAATTTTGAAGACCGTCACATCATCTGATCCGTTATTCGCAACGTACAAAAACTGAGAATCCTTTGAGACTGCAAGCGCCCTTGGGGTCGTTCCCACCGAAACCGGATTGGGATTCGCCGAGGTCGAATCCACGAACCCTAACGCCCCGTTAGTACCGACGCGATAGGCTGTCACCTTGTTCGTCTGGCTGTTGGCGACATAAGCGAACAATCCATTCGCTGATACGGCAATGGCCGATGGAGTTGAAACATCTGAGAACGGAGAACCGGCTATTGCCGTGAGCCCGCCGGTCGCCGGATTCACACTGTATCCAGACACACTATTGGCGCCACTATTGGTCACGTAGACGATCGCCCCTGTCGCGCGCTCTCCTCCTCCGCTTCCGATTGCTCCTAGGAGTCCACCGACCCCACCTCCCCCTCCACCATCACCACAAGCAGACACAAGCGACAGCCATGCAGCAAACCAGGCTAACTGAAAACGTTTCATATTTGGCGAATCGAGAATTCTCCTCTGTACCATGTTTTGGTTATACCACTCCGGGACCGACCTCACAACACCACACGTCAGGACAAATGGGCCCCTGCCTCGCTCCATGCGGCTCCCGAGTCAGAAGTGAAATCTAACCTGAAGCATTATTTAAACCTTGATGCGATGACTTTTTTGTTGGACTCTGATTGCTGCTCGCTGGCACACTGCCTCCCGGCCAAGAAGAAGGATGTCCATCGTGCACCACTCGCTCACCATTCTCGGATTCGGCTACACCGCCAAGTTCCTCTTGCCGATGGCCGAGCAACGCTATGCGCAGGTCTTTGCCACCAGTCGCGATCCCGAACGACACCTTGTAGACTTGAGGAAAGACCAACGGATCCAGTTCGACTTCCTACAACCTGAAACGTGGCAGCTGATTCCTCCCGCCACCGATATTCTCTGGTGTTTTCCCCCCGTACCAATCGAGTTGGTTCAACAGTTTGCTGAAACTGCATTGTTACGAACCCGCCGACTGGTCGTACTTGCCAGCACCTCAGCCTACGACCATGGCAGCTCAACCGAGTACCCTCCGCCCTGGGTTGATGAAACAGCCCCGGTCGATTTCATGAAACCTCGTGTGCAAGGTGAAGAACTCCTCAGAAGTTCATACGGAGCAATTACGCTTAGGATTTCTGGGATTTATGGACCGCACCGCAATCCCATTGATTGGATCCGAACAGGACGGGTCGCCCGGTCACGCAAATTCGTTAACTTGATTCATGTGGAAGATCTTGCCGCAGCTTGTCTGGCAGCCCTCCGCCATGGGGAGGAGGGTACGATTTACAATGTCAGCGATGGAACTCCCAGGACCTGGGACGAAATCTGCGAGACTGCGGAACGACGATGGGCAGTCCAATCTTCCGTTTCTCCGGAACCGCAACCGGCAGGAAAACGGATAGCGAATCAGCGAATGTGTGA
>JAEURV010000030.1 GCA_016788465.1 Nitrospira sp.
CAGGAGCACGGCTCATATTTACGCTCAGGTAATTGATGACGTTCGGGGAGCTACTCTTGCTGCTGCCTCGTCTCTTGATAAGTCGATTCGCACATCGGTCAAGTCAACCGGTGGAATTGAAGCGGCCAAGGCTGTAGGGAAATTGCTTGCTGATCGAGCCAAAGCCATGAAGATTACCGATGTGGTCTTTGATCGGGGTGGGCGGATGTACCACGGCCGCATTAAGGCGCTGGCTGATGCCTCTCGCGAGGGTGGTCTTCGCTTTTGATCCTCGTTTTGAGTGGATATGTATCGATAGAGTTTATAGCGATTCTCTATCCTAGAACTTAACTTGATTTTGGACTGAGGGGTGCGAGCGTGCGAGTCAATCCCGATGAGCTGAACCTGAAAGATAAAGTGGTATTTATTAACCGCGTAGCAAAAGTTGTTAAGGGCGGAAAGCGATTTAATTTTTGCGCACTCGTGGTTGTCGGTGATGGACATGGATGGGTTGGAATTGGTAAGGGGAAAGCTGCTGAGGTGCCTGTTGCGATTTCAAAGGCAGTGGAGCAAGCCAAGAAGCACCTCGTTCATGTTCCGCTCAAGGGAGGAACGATTCCGCATGAGGTGCATGGGCTTTTCGGGGCAGAACACGTGTTGCTAAAGCCGGCTATGGATGGGACGGGGATCATTGCGGGAGGAGCAGTTCGTGCCGTTGTGGAATTGGTCGGAGCTCACAATGTTATTGCAAAGACCTTGGGCCGCGGGAATCCATTCAATGCGGTTCGTGCCACGCTTGATGGTCTTATGCAGTTGAGAAATATAGATGATGTGCTTCGTTTCCGTCGGCAGCCGGCGGGTGAAGGCCGGGAAAGGGCGACAGCATAATGGGGGCAACAGTGTTGACAAAAACTGCAGCATCTCAGAGTCCCTGCGTGCGAGTGACTCTACGGCGTAGTCCGATTGGTACGCCGGAGGGGCATCGACTTGTGCTACGTGGCTTGGGTCTCCGCCATATACGTCAGACGGTAATTCATCCAGACACGCCTCAAGTCCAGGGAATGATTCGAAAAGTTGGTTATTTACTCGAGGTTGGACGTCCATGAACCTTCATGATTTGGTTCCGGCACCAGGATCAAAAAAACGCCGAAAGCGAATTGGGCGTGGTCCAGGCTCTGGCCACGGCAAGACGGCAACGAAAGGGCACAAGGGGTTATTGGCCAGGTCTGGCGGAGGAAAGCGCCCAGGGTTTGAGGGTGGTCAGATGCCATTGGTCAGAAGGCTGCCCAAGTTTGGTTTTACAAATCCGTCACGGGTGGAATATGCCATTGTCAATCTGAAGAGTTTTGAACAATGGACGGGGGATGGGACGATCACTCCTCAGGCGATGGTTGATGCGGGATTGGTTAAACGAAAACGCTTGCCGATCAAGATCCTCGGCGTTGGGGAGCTGAAGAAGTCGCTGGTTTTTCAGGCGCATAAGTTCAGTAAATCAGCGGAAGCGAAGATTCAAGCGGCTGGCGGGAGAGTTGAGGTTATCGGCGGTGCTTGAACGTCTTCTGACTAGTTTCCAGAATATCTTTAAGATTCCCGAGCTGCGTACTCGCGTTTTGTTTACACTCGGCATGCTGGTTGTCTATCGGATCGGCTCCCACATTCCAACGCCAGGAATCAATGGTGAGGCACTTTCAGACTTCCTCCAAAAGCAGGGCGGGTCATTACTCGGTTTCCTAGACATTTTTTCAGGGGGCTCCCTGTCTCGGTTGACGATCTTTGCGCTCGGCATCATGCCGTATATCAGCGCCTCTATTATTCTTCAATTATTGACCGTGGTCATCCCTCATCTTACGAAACTCGCAAAGGAAGGTGAGCGTGGGCGAAAGAAAATTATTCAATATACGCGATTTGGGACGATTGGTATTGCGCTGATCCAAGGGTTCGGTATCGCCGTAGGCCTTGAACAAATGAATCAAGGGGCCTTCGTCTTGAATGCAGGCTGGGGATTCCGCCTGATGACGGTAATTACCCTCACTGCTGGTACAGGCTTCTTGATGTGGTTGGGTGAGCAAATCACCGAACGGGGGATCGGTAACGGGATATCATTGATCATTTTTTCAGGAATCGTCGCTCGATTGCCTTCAGCCGTTGCTCAGACCTACAACCTATATGAGATCGGTCAGCTTAATGCATTCTTGCTGGTTGGACTGGCTCTCTTAATGGTTGCAGTGGTGGCAGCCATCGTCTTTTTGGAAAGTGGACGTCGAAAAATTCCAGTCCAATATGCAAAGCGGGTAATTGGCCGCCGTGTATATGGAGGGCAAAGCACGCATATCCCATTGAAGATTAACACGGCAGGTGTCATTCCTCCGATATTTGCGTCATCAATTATTGCCTTCCCTGCCACGATAGCGGGATTTTTTGAGACTCCATGGGTCAAGGCCATTGGAACACAGTTGGCGCCGGGGTCACTTCTGTACACGTTGATGTACGTGGGTTTAATCGTCTTCTTCTGTTTCTTCTATACTGCGGTTGTTCTCAACCCTGTCGATATGGCAGACAACATGAAGAAGTACGGTGGATTCATACCTGGCATTAGGCCTGGTCAAAGGACCTCTGACTATATCTACGGGGTGTTAACAAAAATTACCTTTGCCGGGGCTATCTATCTTGCCATTGTCTGTGTAATCCCTGAGCTTCTCATTTATAAGCTTAATGTGCCATTTTATTTCGGCGGCACCTCACTTTTGATTGTTATTGGGGTTGGTTTAGATACGGCTCAGCAGATTGAGTCACATATGCTTATGCGTAATTACGATGGATTTCTAGGGAAGGGTATGGCTCCCTTGCGAGGAAGAAATACCTAGCTATGAGACTTGTATTTCTTGGAGCTCCCGGTGTCGGTAAGGGTACCCAAGCAGAGAAGGTAGTTAGTCACTATCATATTGCGAAAATTTCAACCGGTGACTTGCTTCGAGCAGCTGTTCGCAATCAGACCCCACTTGGTTTGGAAGCTAAAAGCTATATGGATCAGGGGCGCCTTGTCCCCGATTCAGTTGTCATCGGATTGGTTAGGGAGAAACTCGCGGAATTATCTAAATCAAATGGTTTTATTCTTGATGGGTTCCCGAGAACAGTGCCTCAGGCAGAGGCTCTTGCGAATGTATTGGAGACACAGCGTATTCAACTCGATCGTGTAATTAATTTTAGAGTTTCGAGAGAAGAGATTATAAAGCGTTTGAGTGGACGTCGAAGCTGTCCGAAATGCCAGGCCACCTATCACGTCGATTTTGCTCCATCGAAGAGCGGCACAGCTTGTGATAGATGTGGTGAGCAGTTGGTCCAACGAAGTGACGACCAGCGTGAGGCAGTTGATATGCGTCTCAGAGTGTATGAGGACCAGACCGCCCCTTTAATCAGTTTCTATGAGCAGAGGCAGTTATTGTCTCACCTCAATGGCGCTGAACCGGTCGAGGTTGTCTATCAAGAGCTTGTACGCACTCTATCAGCATACCAGACAGCATGATCATTCTGAAAACGCCAGCCGAAATCGACGTCATGGCGGCGGCTTCTCGGGTGGTAGCTGAGGCGTTGAATATCGTAAAAGAGGCTGTGCGTCCTGGAATTAGTACAAACGAACTCGATTCGATCGCAGAAAAAGAGATTCGGACGCGCGGTGCAATTCCAGCGTTTAAGGGATATAGAAATTACCCCAAGACGCTCTGTGCTTCTGTGAACGAGCAGGTGGTTCACGGTATTCCATCGGGACGCAAGCTTAAGGATGGAGATATCATTGGTTTGGATCTTGGGGCTATCGTTGGCGGGTTCTACGGTGATTCAGCCGTAACCGTGGCAGTGGGTCGGATTCATCCGGAAACGGAGAAGCTAGTGAGGGTGACCAAGGAAGCCCTCTATCTTGGAATACAGCAAGCGGTCGTCGGTAATCGCTTGACGGATATTTCACATGCGGTGCAGCTTCATGTAGAGGCCGCTGGATTTTCAGTCGTCACAGAGTTTGTAGGACATGGCATTGGAAGGCAGTTGCACGAAGAACCTCAGGTCCCTAACTACGGAAAATCGGGACAAGGGCCTCGTTTGCAAGCTGGGATGGTTTTGGCGATTGAACCGATGGTGAACATGGGGCGAAGCGCCGTTCGCGTGCTCGATGATCGATGGACGGCGGTTACGGTCGATGGGAGTTTGTCAGCGCACTTTGAACATACGATCGCCATACAGCCAACAGGCGCTGCTCGTATCTTGAGTCAGTTGGAGAAGGCTTAGACTTACCGTTATCAAGAAAGTACAGTCACGGATATGGCAAAAGAAGATATCATCGAGGTTCAGGGTTCGGTCGCTGAGACGCTTCCCAATGCCATGTTTCGAGTCAGGCTTGAAAACGGTCACGTCATCTTAGCGCATATCTCAGGAAAAATGCGCATGCATTTTATTCGTATTCTTCCTGGTGATAAAGTCACGGTAGAAATGTCTCCGTACGATTTGACCAGAGGTCGAATCACCTATCGCTTTAAGTAACGGGAGTTGAGGATTGTTATGAAGGTCAAGTCGTCAGTAAAGCCTATCTGCGCAAAATGCAAGGTTGTACGCCGTCGTGGTGTTGTGCGCATTCTCTGTAAGAACCCGCGACATAAGCAGCGACAAGGATAACTAGAGTGGCGGAGTAGTGATGCTGAGTTCTGAACTTGTAGAGTTGGGAGAGCGGTGCTAGCGGGTTGGCTCGCACCTGATGCTCGTATCTGGAGGAAGAATGGCACGTATTGCTGGCGTCGATTTACCGAGGAATAAACGAACGGATATCGGGCTGACGTATATCTACGGGATTGGGCGGGCCTCAGCTCAACAGATCCTCGCTGAAGCCGGTGTGGATGGCGCCGTTCGTGTGAAGGATTTGAGCGAAGACAAGATTGTAAAATTGCGAGAAATTATTGAACGTGATTATCGAGTAGAGGGTGATCTTCGCAAAGAGGTGTCATTAAATATCAAGCGGTTGGTTGACACGGGGACTTATCGAGGCCTTCGACATCGAAAGGGCCTTCCTGTTCGGGGTCAGCGGACCAAGACAAACGCAAGAACTCGAAAAGGACGTCGTGCTGGTGTCAGTAGCAAGCCAAGACCAACAGCAGCCAAATCAGGGCCTCGTGCGTAATCTGCTCCACCATCTAGAGGAGAGAGTATGAGTGTGAAAAAGGGTAAAAAGAAAGAGCGCCGGATCGTTCAGAGTGGAGTGGCTCATGTTCAGGCGTCGTTCAATAACACCATTGTGACTATCACGGATATGAGTGGGAATACGGTGGTATGGGCAAGTGCAGGGAATCAGGGTTTCAAAGGTTCGCGCAAGAGTACACCGTTTGCTGCTCAGCGTGCCGGAGAGGCAGCAGCAAGAAAAGCAATGGAAAGCGGCATGCGCCAGGTCGATGTGTATGTGAACGGACCTGGTTCTGGGCGGGAGTCGGCAATTCGGTCTTTACAGGGGGCAGGGTTACGGATCAACTTGATTCGTGATGTTACGCCGATACCGCATAATGGGTGCCGTCCACCCAAGCGACGTCGAGTCTAATTCATGCGAGCGAATGAGTCGTAGGAGCTCAAGGTCTTAGGTGACGCGATAGTCAACGACTCGGGCAGCTCTTTTCCGAGGAGGCATCAGTGGCAAAGTATCGTGGTCCAGTCTGTCGGTTGTGTCGGCGTGAAGGTGAAAAGCTCTTTCTGAAGGGCACGCGCTGCATGACGGAAAAATGTGCGATTGAACGCCGAAGCTATCCCCCTGGACAACATGGACAGGGACGCCAAAGGACATCCGACTATAGTCTTCAGCTCAGAGAGAAGCAAAAACTACGTCGGATCTATGGTCTTCAGGAGTGTCAATTTCGTGGCGTATTCGAACGGGCCGAACGGCAAACTGGAGTTACAGGAGATGCACTATTGCGTCTCCTCGAATGCCGACTGGACAACGTGGCCTATCGCCTTGGATTTGGGGCTTCGCGGAAGCAAGCTCGCCAGCTGGTCAGCCATGGTCATTTCATGTTGAATGGAAAGAAGATTACCGTGGCCGGGGCCTTAGTGAAGGCTGGTGATGTGATTGAGGTTCGAGAGCGGAGTCGCGATCTGGTGGCGATTCAGGCAGCTTTGGAGTCAATTGATAGCCGTGGAATTCCCGAATGGCTGGAGCTTGATCGAGGAGCGTTCAAAGGGATTGTTCGGGCGCTTCCTGCTAAGGACCAGATTGCCTTGCCAGTCAACGAACAAATGGTGGTGGAATTATACTCTCGATAGCCCGCTGATCTGTGTGTCGGTTGGTTAGGTGAAGCTGTCAATGTGTCTGTCACTCGATGGTATGGAGGGTGGGTCATGATCAAAGCGATGAAGGACTTTCAGATCCCAATGCGGGTGGAAGTCGACAAAGATACACAGTCCCCCACATTTGGCCGCTTCACAACTGAGGCGTTTGAGCGAGGGTTCGGTACCACGATTGGTAACGCCTTGCGCCGGATTTTGTTGTCGTCGCTTACGGGTGCTGCGGTGACCACCGTGAAGATCGAGGGGGTTGTTCATGAGTTCTCAACGATCTCCGGTGTGACAGAAGATGTCACGACGATTATTCTAAATATCAAGAGCCTCCGTTTAGCGCTCCATACAGACAAACCCAAGACCATTCGATTAAAAAAGAAAGGGCCAGGCGAGGCAAAGGGCTCCGATGTTCTTCACGATGCCGAGGTGACGATTCTGACCCCTGATCTGCATATTGCAACCCTCGATAAAGATGCTACGCTGGATATTGAGATGACCGTCAAGCATGGGCGCGGGTATGTTCCAGCGGAACGCAACAAGGAAGAAGGGTTGCCGATTGGTGTAATTGCCATCGACTCAGTGTTTTCTCCGATCAAGCGGGTAAACTTTCATGTGGAAAATGCACGTGTCGGTCGCATGACCGACTATGACAAGCTCGCGATGGAGATCTGGACAGACGGCACTATCAGTCCCAGGGATGCACTTTCCACAGCCGCAGGAATCTTACGCGAGCATTTGGATATCTTCATTAACCCAGAAGAGCGCAATGAAGGAAAGAGCGAGGTGGGGTATGAGGAATCCAATCGAGAAGTGAATAAGAATCTTTCGCGTAGTGTGAATGAATTGGAGTTATCCGTTCGGGCCGCCAATTGCCTGAAGAATGCGAATATCAAGACAATCGCCGATCTTGTCCAAAAGTCTGAAGGGGAGATGCTTCGGACGAAGAACTTTGGCAAGAAATCTCTCAATGAAATTAAAGAAATTCTTACTGAAATGGGACTTTCATTGGGAACGAAGGTTGAGGCGGCATCGTCTCCACACAATGGAAGTCCGAAATCGGAATGATGACTCTTAGCCAAGGGGAACACCGTGCGACATAGAAAAAAAGGACGACAACTCGGTCGCCAGACAAAACACAGAGGAGCACTTTTTAGAAACCTGGTGACATCACTCTTGGATCAAGAGCGAATTGAGACGACGGAAGCGAAAGCCAAGGAAATCAGAGGATTTACTGATCGTATGATTACGCTCGGGAAGGAAGGGACGCTTCCTGCTCGACGGAGAGCCTTGGGATTTCTTCGAAGTAAGTCCGTGGTCTCAAAGCTTTTTGACGACGTGGCTGCGCGATTTAAGGATCGACCTGGCGGGTATACGAGAATCATTAAGACCCGTCGTCGAATTGGAGATGCTGCGGAAATGGTGGCTATCGAACTGGTTGCTCGTCAGGACACAACGACCAGGAACAAGTCGGTTTCAGGCCAATCGCAGTCTTCTTCAGGAGAGCAGAGCGCGTCCACCTAGTTACGATCACGCAAGAGCAGCTTCGACCTCAAAAGACTCCCATGCCTTAGGGTATGGGAGTCTTTTTCTTTTCCAGTGAGGCGTTTACTTGGTTGATATCCAATGCTAAGATCGTGCCAAATGCAGCCAAGGATCTATGATCCTATGCGTGGAGAGCCATTCAAATATGTTAGATGTGATTGCACGCCGGGCCCTCCTTTCTTTAAGTATACTTCTGACGATATTTCTTGGTTACCTTCTCTTTAGAAATGCAGCGTCTTCTCCTGGCAGCGGATCGATCTCAATAAATCCAATTGAAAAAGCGGATGCAAGATTGGGGGAGTTTACATTTACCCAGTCAAAAGGGGAGGCGGTTGAATGGCAGGTGCGGGCCAAGCAGGCGCGCCTTTTTGAGCAGGAAAAGCGGGCGGTTCTGCATGGGGTTGTCCTGACATTGTACGGGGGCGCAGGAGATGAGGTGACAGTCGAAGGTGAGGAAGGTACCTTTAATACGGCAACTAAAGATTTTGTCTTAGTCAATCAAGCAACTCCCATCGTCGTGCAAACCAGAAGCGGGTATACCATCTATACCAATCGGCTGGAATGGGTAGAGGCAGTACGAGAGATTCGGACAACCTCTCCGGTTCGGATCGTGGGGCATGGACTAGAGATTCGGGGGCAGGGTCTGATGGGGCGAATATCATCCGAAGAGTTTGAGATACTCCAAGATGTTCATGTGGATCTGGTGTCTACTTCTTAGTCTTCTGTTGCTAGGACCTGCGACGGCCTCTCCCTCATCTGAGTCTGGGAGTTTGAAGCGGAGCATAGAGGCACCTGGTGCTCCGACGACTATCACTTCAAACCGGATGACGGTGCGGAATCAGGATAGTCAGGCTGTTTTTGAGGGAATGGTGGTGCTCACTCGAGGGGCATTGGTTGTCCACTCTGATCGGATGGTGGTGTCGTTCGAACCAAAGAGTTCTGAGCGTCCAGGAACGGTTCGGAAGGGGGCCGAGCAGAGTGAATCTGCTCCATCATCTGTATCTCAGCCAGGCCATGTAGCGTCAACCATGTCGAGTCGCTCGGTGAATCGTGTTGAAGCGATTGGAGAGACGCATCAAGTCAAAATCAAATATGAAAATGGTAATGCCACTTGTCAAAAGGCCGTATATTTCGCGGGGGATGAAAAAGTTGTGTTGACAGGCGACCCTGTGGCTTGGGAGAAGGGGACACGTGTCAGTGGCAAGCAGATCACCATTTACTTAAAGGAAGAACGGAGTGTGGTCGAAGGGGGATCGCATATCCGCATTGAGGGCGAAGGACAGGCTGGTCAATGACTTCAAGCGTTGAGAAGGAACCGAGGATGCAGGTGAAAGGCGCAACGCTAGCGGCTGATGCATCACTGCGGGCGAGCGGATTAGTGAAAAGCTTTCGTAGCCGAAAGGTCGTGAAAGGTGTGGCAATCGAGGTCTTCGCAGGTGAAGTCGTGGGCCTTCTTGGCCCAAATGGAGCCGGAAAAACGACGATCTTCGATATGATGGTCGGATTATGTCAGCCGGATGAAGGCGAAATCACCTTCAAAGGTGAGTCTGTTACGAATCTCCCGATGTACAAACGCGCTCGTAAGGGTATGGGGTATCTGCCACAAGAGTCGTCTGTATTTCGTCGTCTCTCGGTAGAAGACAATGTTCTGGCCATTCTGGAAATGCTGGGATATGCTCGTCAGGACCGAAATGAACGGGTCGACGCACTACTCAAGGAATTGGACCTCGGACACATTCGAAAAAGTATGGCCTATGCCCTTTCTGGAGGTGAGCGGCGGCGATTGGAAATTACGCGTGCGCTGGCGGCCACTCCATCTTTTATGTTACTGGATGAGCCCTTTGCTGGAATCGACCCGATCGCAGTGGCGGATATTCAACAGATCATCACGCGGCTCAAGATGAAAGGGATCGGTATACTGATTACCGATCACAATGTCCAGGAAACGCTCTCCATTGTTGACCGAGCATATATCATCAATGAGGGAGTCATTTTGGAATCGGGGCCCCCTGCCGTGATTGTGCAGAGCGAAACGGCTAGAGCAGTCTATCTTGGGGAACAGTTCAGATTATAGGAAAGTAAACGGTCGAGCATGAAACTGCGTCTAGATCTGAAGCTTAGCCAAAAATTAATCATGACGCCGCAGCTACAGCAGGCGATTAAGCTGTTGCAGCTGTCGCGCCTAGAGCTGCAACAGAGCCTGACTCAGCATCTCTTAGAGAATCCTTTGCTTGACGAGGTTCAATCCGATACTGAAGACACTGAGTCATCTGTCAATGAGGGAAGGACTGAAGAAGACGATGTAGTGGCTGGGCCAGAACCGAGTGTGCAGGATGAATCGAGGGAAGAACGAGGATCCCCGGAAGAGTTTTCCGCGTCGGGTTGGGAGGAGTATTTTGGTAGAGATCGCCGAGGTGGGGATTCTGAATATGCTTCTGCTCAGGACGATCTGCCGTCCTACGAACAAACCGTGGCCAAGCCTACTTCTCTGGAGGAACATCTCCTGTGGCAGTTATCGTTATCGACACTCACAGATCGAGAGAAAACCGTCGGTCGTCTGATTATCGGTAATTTAGATGACGACGGCTATCTGCGCATTTCTTTAGCAGAGGTTATTGCGGGAACGGACTTTGCGGAGTCGGAGGCGGAATCTGTCCTGACGGACATCCAAACCTTTGATCCGACAGGAGTTGCTGCTAGGGATCTGCCAGAGTGCCTTCTCTTGCAATTACGACATCTGGGTCGTAACCCATTTGGATCGCTCGGCGCGCCTCCCGGGGCGCTTAAGACCTCAGTTATTGAAGGCATAGTGCTTCATCACTTAAAGGACTTGGAGAAGAGGCAATATGCCAAAATTGCTAAGGCGTTGAATGTGACTGTAGAGGATGTCTTTCATGCTACCAAGGTCATTGGGGAGCTTGAGCCAAAACCTGGCCGACCGTTCATCAATACTCAAAACTACGTCATTGTGCCAGACGTGTTTGTCGTCAAGAATGAAGGGGAGTGGGTTGTGTTGTTAAACGACGACGGACTGCCACGCATGAGAATCAGCCCGTATTACAAACAACTCATTTCGTCTGGGCAGGGTGGTACTTCTGAGACCAAGGCGTACATGGACGAAAAAATGAGGGCTGCTCAGTGGGTGATTCGAAGCATCGAACAACGCAATCGAACGATTGTCAAAGTGGTCTCGAGTATTGTTAAGTTTCAGGAGGAGTTTTTTGAACGTGGCGTGCAGTATCTTAAGCCACTCGTCTTGAAGCAGGTGGCCGAAGATATTGGGATGCATGAATCTACGATCAGTCGAGTGACAGCCAATAAATATATGTACTGCCCACAAGGGATGTTGGAGCTGAAGTTCTTCTTCAATGCCGGACTTCAACGGGCGGATGAACCATCTGGCATGCATTCTTCGGTGTCGGTTCGAGATATGATCAAAACCATGGTGGCTGAGGAGGATCCGAAGCGGCCATTGAAAGATGAGGAAATTGCAGCCAGACTTTTTAGTCAAGGCGTGCGTATTGCGCGGAGGACGGTCGCCAAGTATCGGGCGGAATTGAATATCGCCTCAGCAAGTCAGCGGAAACAGTTTTTTTGATGAGAGGTGTATGGCATCATGCTGGAACAAATTGGAGGTAGGCATGACATTAAAAATCACAGGCCGCCACATGGACATTACGCCAGCGCTGAGAAGTTATGTGGAAACTCGATTTGCTCGGCTGGATCGCTACGGATTAAAGGTTGGGGTATTACAGATCATATTGGGAGTAGAAAAGCTTCAGCATAAGGCGGAAGTCACCGGTGTCGTAAGCGGCAAGCAAGTGCAAGCGAAGATCACAACCTCCGAGATGTATGCCACTATTGATGCGCTCGTTGATCGTGTGGACACGCAGTTTCGAAAATTGAAAGAACGTCTTGTGAGTCATAAGCCTGACAAGCCAAAGCGCGGAGAACTGTAGTTCGTTGAGATCGGCCGTTCGGTAGGGAGAGTGGATTCCTTTACGGCTAAGTTCTGTCAGGTTTGTCCAAGCGCGTTGTAGTGAAGACGTAGAGGGAATACTCTTTCCGCAAGTACTATGATTTAAACTGCCGTCGTTCGTGAATTGCGATCCGTCAATCTGGGGATCGCCCAAGACGAGCGGGGTCTCATGGTGCGACTTAATCTAGTCATCATCAGTGGATTATCGGGATCGGGGAAATCTTATGCATTGAAAGCATTCGAAGACGCCGGGTATTTCTGCATTGATAACCTTCCTCCTGCCCTTCTCCCTACATTTGTTGATCTTTGTCACCAGCAACATAGCGAGATTACAAATGTTGCTCTTGGTGTTGATGTACGAGAGCGAGGGTTTTTTGCGGACTTTGTGGGAATTCTTGAACGTATCAAAGCCCTTGGTCATACGATACAAGTGCTCTTCCTTGAGGCCAGGGAGGAGGTCCTCATTAGGCGATTTTCTGAATCTCGGAGGCCTCATCCTCTCTTGCCACATCGACCCGTCGCGGAGGGAATTCGATTTGAGAAGGAGCGGATTGCTGAGTTGCGGCGACAGGCGGATCGGATCATCGATACATCGGATCTCACCGTGCACGAGCTCGGTGACCTGCTTGGAAAGGAGTTTCTGCAGGACTCCTCGGATCGACGACTCACCATCTCATTTCTGACATTCGGCTATAAGTTCGGTGTTCCGTACGATATTGATCTGTTGTTCGATGTGCGTTTTCTGAAGAACCCTTTCTTCGTGGCGGATCTCAAGCCACTGTCTGGTAATGATGAGCGGGTCCGCAAGTTCGTTCTGGCGGACTCTGAAGCAATTGCATTAACTGAACGTGTCGAAGCGCTTCTCAGGTTTCTCCTGCCACTCTATCAGCGTGAACGGCGTAGCTATCTGACCATCGCGATTGGATGTACCGGTGGGCGGCACCGATCAGTGGTGATTGCTGGACATCTCTGCGAGCGACTTGCTGCGCTGGGTTACCAAGTTGGTCTCAAGCATAGGGATATCGACAAATCTTAAGTTTCTTGAGTGCTTTATACCGGACCGCTCCCTTATCCGAACGTCACTTCGAGCAGTTTTCTTGACAGGTCGAGCATATTGACTATACTTGCCTTTGTGAGGGTTAAAGGTAGAAGTATGGGTGTAAATACTGAAGATGATAAACGTACGGATATAAATGAAGATAAAGGGATTAAGGCCATTCAGGTATGCCAGTTGTTCGACATTTCTAAAGCTACGTTGTTCCGATGGGAACGAGAAGGGGTTATTGCAAGACCTACACGAGACTGGAGAAATTGGCGACTCTATACACGAAAGAATGTAGAGGAAATAGAGAAAGTCATTTGTGCCAGGAAACGTGTCCTGTAGGTTTCAGGTGACACATGCTGAATTCGCTGAAGAAGCTCGTTGAAACGGACATCATCTCGATGCTGACTCCTCGTCGGCAGCTGGTCGGGCTCGATATTGGGTCAAGCGCGATCAAGATTGCACAACTTAAGGAAAGTAAGGGGCGGTATGCTCTTCAGAAGTTCGGGGTGAAACCACTTGAGCCGGAAGTGATTGTTGATGGAACGGTGATGGATGAGGGGCGTGTCGTCTCGGCCATTCAGGAATTATGCGAGGAGGCAAACGTCAAGAATAAATACGTCGCCATCTCCATTTCTGGGCATGCTGTCATCATAAAAAAGATCAGCCTCCCACCAATGCCCGATGAAGAGCTTGAGGGGCAAGTAAAATTAGCCGCTGAGCAATATATTCCCTTCGATATCAACGAGGTCAATATCGATTTTCATGTATTACCTCCAGACCCATCGAGTGATGGGCAAGGAGATATGTCGGTCATCCTCGTTGCAGCCAAAAAGGACAAAATCAGTGAATTGACGGAGCTAGTAAAGACCGCTGGGCTTATCCCAATGGTCATGGATGTCGATGCATTTGCGATCGAGAATATGCATGGAATCAACTATCCTCTGGCACAGGAGGAAACTACCGCCTTGGTCAATCTTGGCGCAAGTGTGATGAATGTGAATATCATACGTTCGGGGTTTTCCTTATTCACACGAGATATTCCGTTGGGGGGGAATAGATACACCGAAGCCATTCAGCGGGAGATGGGGTTATCTTTCGAAGAAGCTGAGGAAAGTAAGAAGAAAGATGGGGCTGGAGAATCCACTGGAATGTCGGTCGGTAATGTACTTGACAGTGTGAATGCGGAAGTGGCTTCCGAGATTGCCAGGACAGTTGACTACTTCAAAACCTCTGGCTCGAACGCCGAGCTGAATCGTGTGCTGGTCTGCGGCGGTGTCGCGAAAGTGAAAGGGCTGATTCAGCAGCTGAGCGATCGGATGCAAGTACCTGTGGAAATGGCTGATCCTTTTGCCGAGATTGATACCTCTGGGTGTGAGATAGATCCTGATCTTCTTGCGGATCTCGCGCCATCGGCAGCCGTCGGTGTCGGATTGGCCTTACGAGCGGTGGGTGACCGATGATACGGATTAACCTCCTTCCCGGTGGACCTAAAGGGCGCCAAGCAAAACCACAATATGACGTTCGGGCCCAAGCGCTACTTGGTGTGGGGATGGTTGTGGTGACGTTGGCCGGTTGCTGGTGGTATTCATCCGCGTTGGATGGCGAGTTGGAGGCGAGACAAGAGGAGAAACAGACAAAGGAAAAGCAGGTTGCTCAACTGAAAGAGCAGGTGAAGCAAGTTCAAGACTTTGAACAAAAAAAGAAGCTTCTTGAGGACAAGAATCGGATCATTGATCAACTTGAACAGTCAAGAATGGGGCCTGTAAAGGTGCTCGACCATGTCAGTCAAAGTCTCGAACCCCTCAAGGTCTGGTTGACCAAGCTGGGTGTTGCATCAGAAACGGTCGAGTTGGAAGGGAAGGCCTTAACCAACGACGACGTCGTGGAATTTGTGAATAACTTGCGCCGAACTGATTATTTTACCAGTATTAACCTGCAGGAAAGTAAGGCTGCGGTTGAGAACAAGATCAACCTCTATCAATTTCGGTTGGTGTTTCGCTTGAAGGGATAAGTATGGGGTTACCACAACTTAATCTTGATGCCCTTCGCAGTGTTCCTGCTTCTCAAAAGGTGGCGCTTTTACTCCTCGTGGTAGGCGGCATGATCGCCGGGTTTTATTTCTATATCGCACAGCCTAAGTCAGAAAGTATTGCGGTTCTTGAGGCGGAGAATACCAAACTCGAGAGTGAGATCCAGACCCTGACGATCAAAGTGAAACATCTCGATGA
The DNA here is from genome assembly GCA_016788465.1 of Nitrospira sp. GTDB lineage: Bacteria > Nitrospirota > Nitrospiria > Nitrospirales > Nitrospiraceae > Nitrospira_D. Next base: position 15,077 of record JAEURV010000030.1, read on the forward strand.
GCTTGTCGCGGCGAATAAGCAGCTGGAAATCGAATTAGCAAAGAAGAAAGAACGCCTTCCCCCTGAAGAAGAGGCCATTATGTTGCTCAAGCAGGTTTCTGATCTCGGGGTGCGGCTTGGACTCGATATCAAGTTATGGCGTCCTGGAACGCAGGCGGAAGATCCATCGAAGCTGTTTGTCAAAATGCCGGTCAGTGTGGAAGTGTCTGGCGTATATCACACCGCCGGGTTGTTTTTTGATCGTATTAATCGGCTGCCCAGGATTATTACGGTGTCGGGACTTAAGATGGGTTCTCCAAAGATGGAACAAGGACGAATTGTTTCTCAAACAACCTTCGACCTCATTGCCTACGCTGCTCCACAGGAAAAACCGGTTCCTGGAACAGCGCAGTCAGTACAGGCTTCGAAGGTGGCGCGCGCAGGTAAGTAGAGGATACTGAATCGATGTATGGCTTAGAGCTTGAGAGAGGACAGAAGAGGATACGGTGGTATGCACAGATTGTTGGCATCTGCGCTGTTTGTTGGTGGAGTGTGCCTTTGGGAGGTGGTCATATCCAAGCCGAGTCCTCTCACGTTTCTGGACAAATGGCTAAAATAAGACCCGACGCTATCAAGGTGCCTTCAGTGCCAGAGGTCTCCCCCCCAACCCCTTCGGCCGTGGAAGCGTCGTCACCGATTGAGAACGTCCAGGTCACGTCCCAATTGCCGCTAGACGAGGGAGTGGCTGGGGGGGGGTATGACCCATCTGGTCGTCGTGATCCCTTTGCTCCCGTTATCATGGAGCTTCAAGTAGGAAAAATGGATAACACGCTTCCCCCGCTGCAACGCGTGACGCTGACAGAGCTGAATCTGATCGCCATTGTCTGGGGGGCCTACGGATATACTGCAATGGTGCAGACCCCTGAAGGACATGGGTACACCGTTCGTCGGGGTACGCGGATCGGTCAAAACAATGGGGTGGTCAGTGCGGTGACCGAGCGCGGCATCATCGTTCAGGAGCGATTTACGGATGTGTATGGCAAGAAGCAGGAACGGGAGCACGTGAAGCTCTTACATCCCAAAGAGGGCTCAGAATGAAACCATTATTCTCCGCCATCAATAGCATTCCGACAGCGAAACATTTTCTCGCACCCTGTGGGCTGGCCTTTGCCGGCTGGATTGCAGCCGGGGAAATGCCCGTTCTTGCAGACGAGATTCACGGGGGTAATCAAAAGGATGAGACGCTGGCTGAACGTCTTCCCCTGCGGTATTTGGCGCAGAGATTGACCTCGATTGAGGTTCGCCCCGAGTCGGACCTGGTTACGGTTGTTATTGTCGGGGATGGTCAGTTGTTTCCGGAGACCAACTTTTTGGATGAGTCCAGGCTCATTATTGATATCCCGGCTGTATCCTCCACCCTTCGGCGTTCTGTGGTGCAGGCTGACCACTATCTCCTCAAGAAAATACGGGTGGGGCATCATGCCGACAAGGTTAGATTGGTGTTTGATGTGCCGGAACGTCCTGTATATTCTCTAGCCCGCGATGAGAATAGGGTGGTCATTACCCTGAAACCAAGTGAGCGGCAAGCCGCTGCTATGGTTGCTGGACGGGGTGAGAAAAGAGGCTCATCGGTCGTTGTCTTGAAAAATCACAAGGCTTCGTATGAGTCGGTGGATCGCTACCTGAAGAGGACAGCGCGTATCGTACATCCCATGCAGGCACAATTCAAAATACAACGAGTGCAGATGGGGGGAGAGGCGGTATCCGCGGAAAAAGACGAGCGCCCCGATGATCTTGTGGTCGGGCAAACGCGATACGTGGGCCGTCGCATTTCTCTCGACTTTCAACAGGCAGATATCACCAATATTCTCCGATTGATAGCGGAGGTCAGCGGCTTCAATATCGTTGTAGGCGAAGGAGTCAAGTCGAAGGTCACCATGAAGTTGGTGAGTGTGCCATGGGATCAGGCGTTGGAGATGCTCTTAAAGATGAACGGACTCGGCATGATTCGGCAGGGGAGCATTGTGTGGGTCGATTCATTGGCGAACATTGCTAAGCAACAAGATGAAGAGGCGCGAGCAAAGGACTCAAAGACCAAGGCGGAGGAACTAGTCGACCGAGTGTTTTATATCAGGAATCTGCAGGCTCAAGAGGTGATGACCTCACTGCGGCAGAACTTGAGCCCACGTGGCCTCATGCAGTTTAATGCCGGAAGTAACGCGTTGATTGTGCGGGATACAGAAACCAAGCTTGGAATCATCCGACAACTTGTCGAGGGGCTTGATCTTGAAGTTCCGCAAGTTCAGATTGAAGCGCGCATCGTTCAGGCTGATACGGTTTATGCTCGTGGGTTGGGAATTCAGTGGGGATTTCAGGCTGGGAATCGCACGCCCACGGATTTCTTCGCGCTCTCGAATCTGAGTGGTCCGTTTGGACAAGTTGCCGGGACGGGGAGCAGCACGATTGATCGAACCTTCTTGGTCAACCTGCCAGCTCAAGTTGGGGGATTGCCGGCTGTTCCGTCGGTTGGATGGACCTTTGGAAAGCTCGGGGGAGACTTCGCCTTGGACATGCGGTTATCGGCCGGGGAATTGTTGGGATTGAGTAAGGTGATCGCGGCTCCCAAAATCACGACACTGGACAAGCGAGAAGCCAAGATCTCTCAGGGCGAATCAATCCCCTTCCAAACGACGTCATTGCAGGGGACTCAAACAACGTTTGTTGATGCGAACTTGGAGTTGAACGTTACTCCTCAGATCACCTCACGGGATCCAAAGGAGGAATCGAAGCGAATTCTTATGCGCGTACGAGCGACTCGTAATGCCGTCGGAGCGCGGAGTAATCCGGCTGGCCCAAGCATCGACAGACGAGAAGCGACGACACAGGTGATCGTCAGGGATGGGGAAACCATGGTGATCGGCGGTGTCTTTGTTGATACGCAAGGGAACAACGTGCAGGGGGTTCCCTATCTTTCCCGCATGCCGGTGTTGGGCTGGTTGTTCAAGAATAAGTCCGAGACAGTGTCTAAGCAAGAACTGCTCATCTTCCTGACGCCGAGCATTATCAAGACCTAATTCTGATTTCATATCTGTGATCGAGCCAAAGGCCTGCCGATGCAAGAACGCATCGGCAGGCCTTTGGCTTTGAGCCATGAGATCATGACATTGTATCCGTGTGTAGGCATTTCCGGCAGGATGTGCCTGTCTTTTTAGTTCACTAGTGCTGTGTTACCATGCCCGCCAGTGATTGAGGCGAGGGTCTTGATGACAGTTTTCGTCCTGGAGGGGAGTGGGGTTACCTTATGAATTCTGTGCCAAGGATTACGGTTTCTCTGGCCGATCGGAGCTACGAGATCGCCATCAGAGCTGGGCTCTTAGAGAAACTCGAAAGGGACATGAAGCGCTGTGGACTGAAGGGGAAGGTCGGGATAGTCACGGATCAACATGTTGCGCAGCACTATCTGAAGCCTCTCGCCGAGACTGCCAAGCAGGCCGGGCTTGAGCCGGTCCCGATCATTCTTACCCCTGGGGAACGGTCCAAGACATTACAAACGGTGGAGCATATTCTGAATGTGTTGGCCAGATATCGGTTCGAACGGTCGTCATACCTTCTGGCCTTGGGAGGAGGAGTGGTCGGAGATCTGACAGGATTTGCAGCTTCGATCTATCAGCGTGGGATTCCATATATTCAGGTGCCGACGACATTGGTGGCACAGGTGGATTCCAGCGTCGGGGGTAAGACCGGAGTAGATCATCGACTCGGAAAGAATCTGATAGGGGCGTTCTATCAGCCGCGTGCCGTATGGATTGATCCGTTGACTCTGCATACATTGCCTACACGCGAGTGGATCGCTGGGCTGGCCGAGGTGATTAAGTATGGGATCATTGCGGATGAGTCGTTTTTTAGGTATCTGGAACGAAAGATGCCTGATTTGCAAAAACAGATTCCTCAGGTCGTGGCAAGCGTCGTGAAACGGTCCTGCGAGATCAAAGCCGAGGTTGTTGCTGCGGATGAGCGGGAATCCGACCGGAGAAGGATTTTGAACTACGGCCATACAATCGGACATGCGCTTGAGGCGTTGGGGGGGTATAAATCGCTTGTGCATGGGGAAGCCGTTGGTATCGGGTTGGTGCAGGAGGCTGACCTTGCCTGTTTCCAAGGTTTATGCGCCGACGAGGTTGTCGATGCTATTCGACGCGTGGTCAAGAATGCAGGACTAAGTGATCGTATGCCGCATGCAGCACCGACGAGAATCTGGAAGGCCATGCTTCACGACAAAAAGGTGTCGTCGGGGCAGGTGATTGGTGTATGGCCTACACGCATCGGAGAGGTTCGCATGGCTCCGCTAGGTAAAGACGTGTTTGATCGGTGGTGCGCCAAGTCACGAGCGGCTTCGCGCAGCGTATCTGTTTTGTCGTGATGGCCTGCCTGAGCGACACCTGACCGTGACGGGCGCGTGCTCTCTGGTCATCAGCAAAGTTCTATCTCACCATCGTCGGTTGACTTGGAGTGTGATGAAGACCTTACGAATCGCCATGGCGCAAATGAATCCGACCGTCGGAGATTTGGATGGGAATGTTCGTCAAATTCTGAGTTGGGTTCGTGAGGCAAAAAAAACTAAGGTTGATCTGGTGGTCTTCCCTGAGCTGGCGATTACGGGATATCATCCGGAAGATCTCCTGCTGAAACCATGGTTTGTGGAGGAGAGTCGACGGGCCTTACAAGAAGTCATTCCAACCTGTGAGGGACTAGCGGCCATCTTGGGTTGTGTGGGCCAAGATGAAAAGCGCGACTCGATGTCATCGAAGTCCGCTAGCTGCTTCGCTGATCCCAGTACGCTCTACAATACAGCGGCATTGATTGCTGATGGAAAGCTGATCGGGAGCTATCGTAAGCGGTCTCTAGTGAACCATGGGATTTTCGATGAAAGCCGATACTTTCAGCCTGGACAGCAACGTCCGTTGCTCCATATCGGTGGAGTACTGATCGGTGTGACGCTCTGCGAAGATATTGAGAACTCAAATGGACTTATCCGGAGGCAAGCCGCGGGTGGGGCTGAGGTCATCGTCAACATCAATGCTGCGCCCTTTCATCGCGGCAAAAGCCGCTCAAGAGAGCAGTTCCTGGCAGCTCGTGCACGGGAAAATAGAGTGATCGTAGCGTATACGAACATGGTTGGCGGTCAGGATGAATTGGTGTTCGATGGGAACAGCCTGCTCCTTGACAGAACGGGTGGTGTTCTGGCGCGCGGCGCTGCGTTTCAAGAAGAGTTGGTGGTGGCCGATGTCAATATGGAGGTGGTTTCGTCCAGGCGTCTGACTCGGAGGCGGCAGGCTCGGGGCGCCAAGATCATATGTGCTGATCTTGCTCGCGTTTCGGTGAAGCTGTCGAGAAAGGAACCTCCACGGCCTCCGCTCGAACCGGTAGTGACTAAACCGCTTGAAGAGATTGAAGAGATCTATGGGGCCTTGGTCATGGCAGTCAGGGACTATGTGAGAAAGAATGGCTTCGCACGAGCGGCGCTTGGGTTAAGCGGTGGAGTTGATTCGGCACTGACAGCGGCGGTTGCGGTGGACGCACTCGGAGCTGATCGAGTGAGGGGAGTCTTTCTACCGTCTCCCTATACCTCACGGGCAAGTGAGGAAGATGTGAAGGAGCTCGTACAGCGTCTGGGGATCGAACTGAGTGTGATCTCAATTACCCCTACATTTGAAGCCTACCTTCTCTCGCTTGCCCCTGTGTTCGGGGATCGGGGGGTTGATGCCACCGAGGAAAATCTCCAGGCGCGCATTCGTGGGACGATGCTCATGGCTATGTCGAACAAGTTTGGTGATCTGGTGCTGACGACGGGGAACAAGAGCGAGTTAAGTGTTGGGTATTCCACGCTCTATGGTGATATGGCCGGTGGCTTTGCCGTCATCAAGGATGTGCCGAAGACGATGGTCTATGCACTGGCAACGTTTCGGAATGGCCGCGGCCCCTTCCCTGTGATCCCAACGCGGACGCTGGAGCGACCTCCAAGTGCCGAGTTGCGGCCAGATCAGAAAGATGAAGATTCGTTACCTCCCTATTCTATCCTTGATCCCATTCTTCAGGCCTATATTGAAGAAGATCGGTCTCCGGAGGACATCATCAAGGCTGGTTTCAATCGCACCACGGTTGCCCGCGTTATCCAGATGGTTGATCGCAGCGAGTTCAAGCGCCATCAGGCACCTATCGGTGTGAAAATTACGCCCCGCGCCCTCGGAAAGGACCGACGGATGCCCATTACCAACGGATATCGAAGACCGTAGAGGCCCCTTCCGGTTCTTGCGACTTTGTGAGCGGATATCCTTCGTGTGGGTACGGATCGGTTGAGAAATCCTTAATAGGCTACTTGAAGTCTGGCGGAATGGAGGTACTGAGAGTTTCGTCAATCGTGCAATCTTCAGTGATTTCTACATTGAGTGACAGCAAGGGATAGGCTATGATATCGGCCCCAAAGTAAAGACCTTATGAGGAAGTGGGTGGGGGTGTGGTCTGCCAAGGGCCTAGGCCGCTACAGGGTGTTCCCGAGCTGACCCCTTCAGCGCCTTGATGGGTTGTGAGTTGGCTGGGTGAAGGAGGGGCTGAGATGAAGCTGGTTGAGGCGATCGTCAAGCCGTTCAAGCTGGAAGAAATCAAAGATGCGCTTTTGGAGATCGGTATTCAGGGAATGACGGTTTCGGAAGTCAAGGGGTTTGGGCGTCAGAAGGGTCACAAGGAAACCTATCGCGGACAAGAGTATACGATTGAGTTTGTCCCGAAGGTCAAGATTGAGGTCGCTGTACAGGATACGCAAGTTCCTCGAGTCGTTGAGGCTATCATGACGGCAGCTAGAACCGGCAGTATAGGGGACGGCAAGATTTTTGTGCGAGAACTGAGTGATGTGGTTCGAATTAGGACTGGAGAAACCGGAGAAATGGCCCTGTGAGGGGAATGAGATCTGAGCGATGAACTGTCATCGTTGGGGATCTTCAAAGGAGGACGGCAATGAACGTGCGTGAAGTCTTGGAGTTCGCGAAGAAGCACAGAGTACAAATGGTGGATCTCAAATTCGTCGATCTGCCTGGTGTGTGGCAGCACATGACCATCCCTGTGAGCGAACTGACGGAAGCCTTGTTCAAGGATGGATCCGGCCTTGACGGATCGTCGATTCGTGGGTGGAAAGCGATCAATAATAGTGATTTGCTGGTGGTGCCGGATCCGACAACGGCCTTCTTGGATCCCTTTACGGCGGTGCCCACGCTCAGCTTAACGGGCAATGTAGTAGATCCGATTTCTCGTGAAAATTATGAACGAGATCCCCGGTTTATCGCACAAAAGGCAGAGCGCTATCTCCAAAACACAAAAATTGGCGACAACTCGTTCTGGGGACCTGAAGCAGAATTCTTCATTTTCGATCATGCGCGCTATGATCAGACGAGTCACAGCGGATTCTATTATCTTGATTCGGAAGAAGGCGCCTGGAATATGGGCCAAGAGGGCATCAACCTTGGGGGAAAGATTCGCCATAAGCAAGGATATTTCCCTGTCGCACCGGCTGATACCCAGCAAGATATCCGAAGTGAAATGGTTCTAGAGATGGAAAAGGTCGGCATTGAGGTGGAAAAGCACCACCACGAGACCGCCACCGCCGGCCAAGCCGAGATCGATATTCGTTTTGATACACTTCTGCGCACTGCCGATAAGATGATGACATACAAATACATCGTCAAGAATGTGGCTCGTCGTCATGGGAAGACCGTGACGTTCATGCCCAAACCGCTTTTCGGTGATGCGGGATCTGGGATGCATACACACCAGAGCATTTGGAAGGAGGGGAAGCCACTCTTTGCCGGAAAAGACTATGCCGGAATTTCGCAGCTCTGCCTGTATTACATCGGTGGCATACTCAAGCATGCTCCGGCCCTCGCAGCGTTTACCAATCCGACGACGAACTCCTACAAGCGTATTACGCCGGGATTTGAAGCTCCCGTGCTATTGGCTTACTCCAGCCGGAATCGATCAGCCGGCGTCCGTATTCCGATGTATTCACCGAGTCCGAAGGCGAAGCGAATCGAAGTACGATTTCCGGACCCATCCTGCAATCCGTACTTGGCATTTTCGGCGATGCTTATGGCAGGGCTTGACGGGATTCAGAACAAGATCAATCCGGGTGAGCCTGCGGAAAAGGACTTATACGATCTCGATCCAAAGGAAGCGGCCAGCATACCCACCATGCCTGGGAGCCTAGATGAGGCCATCAGCAGTTTGGAGAAAGACTATCAGTTTCTCCTGAAGGGAGAGGTGTTTACAGAAGACCTCATTGAGGCATGGATCGGCTATAAGCGCAATAAGGAGATCGATCAGATGCGCTTGAGGCCACATCCGTACGAGTTTTTCCTGTATTACGACGTCTAAATAATACACGTCGATCATCGGCATGGAGGGGAGAAGGGCAATGCATTAGGGCTTCCCGCAGGCCGCCTTCCAGAGTGCGAGGTCAGCACCTGGGGAGCCAATCGTCTTCCAGTTGCCATTTTCGATGTAGCCGGACCGTGATCGGCCAGCACCCATCTGGCGGGAAAACTCGATCACTTGAAGTGTGCGCACGCGTGAATTCGTACAGTCATATTCCTTGTGTGTTTTTAGCGATAAGAAGCGCGAGGTATTATTCCATTTGAGATCCGTGAGTTGCCAAAGAGTAGCCCGATCACCTATTCGCTGAATCTGATCGGGATCAAAGTAGATGGTCTCAAGACCTGCCGGTTGGTACTGTTTGTCGAGTACTACCCATCCCGCAAAAACAGGGCTTACCCAGACGATCACCAGCATAGTCAACACGCAACAGTGCCTGGGAACGAACGGATTTAGCATCGAACTCCGTCTTGTGTGAATGATGGACGAGTTGGACATACGGGGTTCTGGGGAGAAAAATCAAGCGCGAATTTGTAGGATAGATCAGTGAGATCGTCCTGCGTGACGAATGGCTTGAGTGAACCGGTCCCATGAGGTATGCTCGCGATCACAACTGAGGAGGGGGCGATGCCGAAACGAGTACGTACCGGATTGACGCGGAGTGACATTCTTGATCGGTATGTCGACCGGTTCAAACAGCAACTCATCAAGTTCCAGCCGTTTCTCTCGCGCAAGCGGGGAGCCGCCTCACTCGAAGAGTTTGATGAAGCCGCCGAGGAGCTGATCGGGCAGGTGTTTGGCGCAGCGTCGGATGAATCAGAAGCGTACTTCTTTGCAAAGTCCGGTGAATCCGCCCTCTTACCGGAAGAAGCCCAGGAGAATGGGACGCACGACGTAGAGCGTGAGAGCCTCCACCAGCGTCGGCAGGTGCTGGAGAGCTGTCTGGCGGATCTTGAGCTGCGACGCCGTCTGCAGACGACGAGAAAAGGCAAGGGGCTCGATCAGATGCTCGTTGAAGACTATATGTCGCATGATGTACGAAGTATCCACAAGGATGCCATGATTAAACAAGCCGGGCAGCTCTTGCAAAAATACAAGGTTGGGTCGCTGATCGTGGACGACGGTTCACGGTATATCGGTATCGTAACCGATTCAGACTTGACTCGGAAGGCGGTTGCCAAAGGGCTTGATCCAAACACGACGACGGTGGCGGTCTGTATGAGTCGGTCGATCGTCACGATTGAGGAGGATGAGTCCTTGTCCGAAGCGATGGCTCTCATGAAGAAACAGGGGATTCGACATCTTCCCGTGACAGCCGATGCCACTATGATCGGCGTGCTTTCCCTTTCCGATCTCCTCCGAGCGTTTGAAGATCAAAGATCCGCTTAGTTTCCATCTATGTAACGCCTGTGGAGTGGGCCGGGGGATTTCCTCTGTCCATCCACGTTCTCGCCACATGTTCATTTCGATGAGAGAGGCGACCTCAGTCGGGGAGTCCGTACCTTCAATTCACTCATTGAACTGGCATCAGTGTAGTAAAAACAGTTCACCCTGTTGGAAAGTCCCTACACAGTCCTCTGATTCGTCGTGGCAAGTCATTGAAATCACGAGCGTGGCATGAGGCACGTCAAGGCTCCATTCTTGCTTAGGTATCCATTGAAATGCATCTGTCCCACTAATGAACAGAGGTGTCGACATGGATCAACAAATGTCCCCTTGGGAGTTCTACGAACGTGGCTTGGTGCTCAAGCAGGTGCACATGTTTCACCCGGCGATTGATGATTTTCAAGCGGCTGCCAAGGACTCTCAGTATGAAGGGAAGGCGTATGCGCAGATGGCTATGTGTTTAGATGCCATTGGCCATGACGAAGAGGCGATCATCGCATTTCGACGGGCCATCGCGTCGCCCACGGTTTCATTTAAGGAACAGTGCCAGATTCTTTACCAGTTGGGACGCACCTTGGAGTCCTTAGGTCGTGATGCTGAGGGCCTTGAGGTCTATGGCCGTATTAGCAAGACGTATCCAGATTTTCTCGATGTGGCACAACGGATGAAGTCTCTGAGTCTGAGACAAGGCAGGCGCTCTTCACGGATTTTCGACTGGTGGGGAGATTGGGTACACAGGGTTCGTGCTCGCCGGCGAGCACGGCCTCCGCATTTGCTGACTGCTCTGGATCAGATAGGGCAATGACCGGAATGGCTTGTAGAAGTTGCGGGCGCTCTGATGGGGCTAAATGCAGTCGTTCCCATTCTGATGGGCCAGCTCGGATTCACGTCCATTTGAGTAGACGGAGTGGACCAATGAGCTGGCAGAATGACCTTGCCTCATGATCCGCAGTGATTTCCCGTCTGGCGTTTGCAATCAGAGACGGTGAACTGGTCATGTGTATCTTCACCGGGAGTGGGATTTTCACGGCGCGTTGATCGCCTCGGGCTCCTTTGATAGCTCTTCATCTCAGTCTGCTCAGATAAGATCCGGAACCGGCCTTCTGTGTCTCGGACAGCGGACTCTCTCTTCAGGACATGACGAAGTCTTCCGATAGGGAGATGAGGCTCCTGACAAGTTGCAGAGGAACCAGTTGGACAGGCTTCCTGCATACAGAGGCCAATCATTCGTAGCGAGGGAGGGCGAACATGATATATCGTGACCTGCTATGCTGCATGCAAGAGATCGCGCTGATGCTAGTCAAGCTGACCTTTCTGCCCGTTCCCATGGTCACGGCAGTAGTGAAGCGGCCAAGGTCTGGCTCCCGTCGGCGTTGATCCGAGGCTATTGCGTAGACCCTGCCGGTCTTTTTCACGTCGGGGCCGATGCAAGGGGGGATGTGCTGACGGTGTGGCTGCAGGACCATGGCCCGCGGGATAATATCTCTGCAAGTGCCAACCGTAGCTGAGTAGTGCGGCTCCTCATGCAGATCTGCATGAGGAGCCGATAGCACTGGACATACCACGTTCCGGCTTAGGGTCTCCGTTCCTAACCGACCTATCACTTGCGTAACGTTTCGCGCAGGGCACGCCTCACACACACAAAAATCCCCGTTTGCCCCCCACGATGAGCTACACTGTCCGCCACCATGCCACCAGCTATGTTACTCAGCTGCGAATCTCTCAAAAAGAGTTATGGCGTCAAACCGTTGTTCAGTGACCTCTCGCTCGGACTCTGTGAGGGTGATCACGTCGGATTGATCGGTCCCAATGGGTCAGGGAAATCCACGCTGCTCAAGATACTAGCCGGACTCGAGGAACCGGATAGTGGGACCCGCTCCATGCGCCGACAGCTCCGGATCGGCTATGTGCCGCAAGAGCCATCGTTCGATCCTCAGTATTCGGTCGAAGAGGCGCTTGTACAGGTGCTCATTGACGAGGGGTTTGACCCTCATGAGCAGGGTGGGCATATCGCCAAGGCCCTCAGCCTCGGCGGGTTTATGCGTGCCGATCAAACCGTGTCGACGTTGTCCGGCGGATGGAAGAAACGACTGGCCATTGCACGGTCGTTGATGTTGGAACCGGACGTTCTGCTTCTGGACGAGCCGACTAACCATTTGGATGTCGAGGGTATCCTCTGGCTCGAAGGCCTGCTGAAAGCGGAGCCCCATGCCTTCATCGTCATCAGCCACGACCGGCGATTCCTCGAAGCGGTGACCACCCGGATCTGGGAGTTGAACCGCCGGTACCCCAACGGCCTGTTTGAATCGAAGGGGCGATACAGCGAGTTTCTTGAGCAGCGAGATGCAGCTTTACAGGCCCAGGCCGATTATCAATCATCGTTGGCCAATCGAGTGCGTCGTGAGGTGGAGTGGCTGCGGCGAGGCCCCAAAGCTCGCACGACGAAGGCCAAAGCTCGAATCGATCAGGCTGGACGGATGATCGACGAACTGAACGATCTCGAGTCCCGACAGTCGAAGGGATCGGCTGGGATCGACTTTACCGCCTCGGGGCGACGATCCAAGAAGCTGATTGAGGTGATTGGGCTGAGGAAGTCGTTAGGGGCGCAGCCGATCGTACGCGATTTGGAACTGCAGCTGGGGCCGGGTGAACGGATCGGGTTGCTTGGCCCGAACGGGAGCGGCAAGTCGACGCTGCTTAAGCTGCTGGCCGGCACGTTGACGCCTGATGCCGGTACAATCACCCGAGCCGATCGGTTGCGCATCGTGACCTTCGAGCAACATCGCGAATCGCTGGATCAAGAAGCGACCTTGCGGCGCGCCCTCGCTCCAGCTGGAGGCGATGCGGTGGTGTATCAGGATCGGTCGGTCCATCTGGTCTCCTGGGCCAAGCGTTTTTTGTTTCGTCCAGAGCAGCTTGATCTCCCGGTCTCCCGTCTGTCTGGCGGAGAACAGGCGAGGTTGTTGATTGCCCGACTCATGCTTCAGCCTGCGGATCTCCTGCTCCTCGACGAACCGACGAATGACTTAGATATCCCGACGCTTGATGTGTTGGAAGACAGTGTGTTGGAATTTACCGGTGCCCTTGTTCTTGTGACTCACGACCGATGGTTGCTGGATCGCGTCTCTACCAGGCTGCTGGCGCTGGATGGAACAGGCCGAGCCGAATGGTTTGCCGACTATGCCCAATGGGAGGCTGCGCGGGGGAGAAACGGGTCGGATGACGCCACATCTCAGGGCTCAAAGGAGCGCACCACACCAGAAGGGCGGTCTAAACGGAAAGGCTTCTCGTATAAGGAGCAAAAGGAGTGGGATCAGATCGAAACAATGATCTTGAAAGCCGAAGAACGGGTTGCGGCCTGCCAAGCTGCCGCCGATGATCCATCCATCGCATCATCAGCTATTGATTTGCAAGAGCGACATACTGCACTCCACGCCGCTCAGGCTGAAGTTGAGCGCCTGTATGCTCGCTGGGCTGAGTTAGAGGAAAAACGGGCCCAACCGATCAGCGGACAATCCTAGTCTTTGTGAGGGGAGAAGGTCACGAGACGTGCTGCACAGCAGCAGGAAGCAGGATTTGCCGAGATACATAGTTCACAAGGGGAGCGGCTCGCCTATTTGGCGTGAAAGCCATGCATAGACAGAAACTCCCACCTCATGGCATGGTTTCCCTTTCTGGTCCCCGATGGTCTGACCGATGTAATGGTTTGGAGTGTGCTTTTTTGCGTAGTGATAGGTGCTTCATGAGGCATGCCGCGATGGCTTCGCTGCCTTGCACCGAATAGTGATCTCCGGTGGGGATAAAGCGCTTCTCAGAGCTGACTTGATTGAGGCAGGGGCGGAGATCGAGATAATCGAACCCGGAGGAACGGAGCATGTGAAGGCTGGGAGTTTCACCCCCTACGGCCTTTTCATCGTTTTTGTCGGGAAGATATAGCAGTAACGGAATTGAGTGCGAAGACTCAGCTGTTTGGAGAAACGCTTGAAGTAAAGCCTGATTCAGCGTCTCAGCTGAATCCCCCTTCTGTTGTCTCCTCCCCAACGAGTATCGTGTGATGTAGAGCCGGAACAGGTAGGAATTGTAGAGATAGCGCCATCTTTTCAGTTCCCATTTCCCTGGAACGAAGAATCTATCGTAGTCAATATAAGGAAGATCGCTCACCCATTTGGTTTGTCTAATCTCCTCAAGCCGTGGAAGCGGCTGATTAATCGGTGTAAGGCCTGCGTCGGTTATTTGGAGCCTGGGTTGTGCCCACGGTATTCCAGTCGGAAACATCGTTAGGCCGTATACGCCCATGGTCCTATTTGTGGAGTTGCTCGACAGGGCTAGGATCACAATATCCGGTTGGAACGGAAGCACATCGCGCCGGTATCGTAGGTACATCTGGCCGAGGCTGTATCCGGATACACCAAAGTTCAGCACCTGGCATTCCGGAAGATGATGCGCCAAGAGATCGCTCCATGT
>JAEURV010000072.1 GCA_016788465.1 Nitrospira sp.
CGGCTTGCCGCTGTTGTGATGGCTATGGTACCGTCAAATTCCTTTGTCGACGGTCAAATAATGAAACCTGGAGTGGCTATGCGATCGGTATTGATGGTGGGAACCTGTGTGTTATTGAGTCTCTCGGGTTGGGCTGGGCTGTGCGGTGCGGACGAGCCTTTCACGATTGCCAAGTCGGAGGAGTATTTCCCTGATACGGTCGGCAGTCGATGGACCTATCGTGGCCAGATCAGTGAGGGACCATTGCAGACGATTGAGCGGAGGTTTTTCGAGAATGTTTCGACGGTGTCGGGAACCAAGACTCTCAATGGGGTGGCGGTGACCGTTTTTCATGATACCAACCCAGGCAACCATGGAGCCTCGGACAGCTTTTATCGTCGGGATGTGGTCGGGATTGTCTATTATGGATCGGAGCCGGGTACGCCGTTGGAGAAACAGATCACTCCCTACCAGATTTTTCGGTTTCCCCTCAAAGTGCCGTCGTCGTTCCAGCAGTTTGATCGAACGGGGCTGGATTTCGGAAGCGATATGGATCGTGACGGGACAGATGAAACAGTGGACACACAGGGGTGGAGCAAGGTGATCAGTCGAGATATTGTCACGGTTCCGGCCGGCACGTTCCATGATGCGATCAAGGTTGAAGCGCGGATGAATATGCACATCCACTTGTCCGGCAGCAAACGCACCGTCTCAGGCATCGACGTGATGACGGCATGGTTTGCCAAGGGGGTCGGCCTCGTCAAATATACCGAGCGCCAGGAATTGTCCGCCATTAAAGAAGATCGTGGCGTGGTGACGGAGATTATGGAGGAGCTGGAGGAGTACGAGATAAAATCCGCTCAGAGTCACTAACAGTCTGCGGGAAAAAATCGGTTGATGCCAATGAGATGGCCGAAATGTTCCGTACCATATGAACGCTGGCATCCCGTCAGGATGCTCAAAAAAGCTGTCCAGCAAGGCCGCAGCGAGCGAAGGAACGGAGGCGTACGCTTCGGTACGTTAAGCCTCTGAGCGATGCGAGAATGTCACTGGCGGCATTTTTCCGCATCCTGCTAAGTCGATTCGAATCCTCGACGGAGGGTATTCTCACTCGTGATGCGGGTGATCATGAATTGGGCCAAATAGTCTTCCCCGCCGGTTTTTGCGCCGACCCCTGATAAACGGTGTCCTCCGAAGGGTTGTCGAGCAACGAGTGCTCCGGTGATCGGACGGTTCACATAGAGGTTTCCCACATCAAACTGTTCACGGGCCATGGCGAGATTGGCGGGGCTGCGAGAATAGATTCCGCCGGTCAGGGCATATCTCGTCGCATTGGCCATCTCCAGCGCCTCAGCCATCGTGAGTGCCTTCATGACCGCCAGTACTGGACCGAAGATCTCCTCTTGCGCCAACCGATCATTCGCTCCGATATCGGCGAACACGGTCGGACCCACAAAGTACCCCGGTCCTTCCGTATCACGGCGAACGATCACCCTGTGAGTCGCCGTGCCCAGCGCGATGAACTCCTCGATGCGCCGCTTTGCCCGGTCATCGATCACAGGCCCGACTTGTGTGCTGGGATCGCAGGGATCACCCAACGTCAGGCTCATCACAGCATCGCGCAGCCTTGCAAGAAACTGGTCGTAGACGCCTTCCAGCACGATGGCGCGGGAACAAGCGGAGCACTTCTGCCCTGCGTAGCCCGTAAATGATGCGACCACCCCGGCGATGGCTTCATCCAGATCAGCCGTGTCGTCGATGATGATGGCGTTCTTGCCGCCCATCTCTGCAATTACTCGTCTCACCATGGCTTGCCTAGGTTGGACCGTCGCCGCGTCGGCCCATAACTTCAGCCCTACATCTTTCGATCCAGTGAAGGCGATCGTGGCGATCTCCGGTTGCTCGGACAATGCCCGTCCAATCTCCGGGCCGCCGGGAAGGCAGGACAAAACCTCGGTCGGTACGCCGGCTTCATGGAACAGTTCTGTTAACAGAACTCCCAGCAAGGAGGCGCGCTCGGAAGGTTTGAAGAGTACCGCGTTGCCGGTCACTAGGGCCGCACTGATCATGCCGGCTGGAATCGCCAACGGAAAGTTCCAGGGAGCGATCACCGCAGCCACGCCACGCGGACGAAGCCACCGCTGATTCAATTCTCCTGGATAGTGTCCCAATCGCAGCGGCTCACTGAGACGCACCATCTGCTGGGCATAAAATTCCAAGAAGTCGATGGCTTCCGCCACGTCGGCATCGGCCTCTCGCCAGGGCTTCCCGACTTCGAATATTTCCCAAGCTGCTAGCTCGTACCGGCGGTCGCGCATGAGTTCCGCAGCACGCCGTACCACCGCGATCCGTTCTGCCCCACGTCGTTGCCCCCAGTCCTCACCCGCTGCCACCGTAGTCCTGACTGCGGCAGTGACGTCAGTCGGTGAAGCTGCTCGAACGATCGCGACGAGTTCGTCGGGTTTGGCGGGATTGCGCGATGTCACCAGGGGACCGGTCAGCCGCTTCCCTCGAACAGTTGTCGGCCAGGTTCGTCCCAGATCGGCGCGCACCCGATCGATCGCGCTCTGCATCGCCGTACGGAATTCTTTTCGTGAAAAATCACTGTGCAGCTCGTTGACAAAGGAGCGGCTTTCTCCAGCTGGTGGCGAGGAGGAAATGGGGACAACCGGCGGAGCAAGGAGAGTCGTCAACGATTGTGACTCCACATACTCTTTCCGTAGAAACGATTCGTTCGACGTATTTTCCAACAATCGCCGGACCAAGTACGCCATCCCCGGGAGTAGCCGGCCGACCGGCGTATACAGCCGCACTCGCCGACCATGCGCGACCATCGCATGCTGGAAGGGTTCCGCCATCCCGTAGATCATCTGATACTCGACCGTCTCAGGACTGCACCGGTGCGCGTCCATCGTCGCTTCGATGACGGCCAACGTCCGCAGATTATGTGTGCCGAACGCCGGTCGGATGATCTGCCGGTGGTTCAGGAGCACAGGCACAAGGGCCTCATAGTTCGCGTCGGTCTCCGCCTTGTGTTCAAACAGCGGGACCGGCCACCCTGCCTGACGATAGTGCACCGTGTCCGCATCCCAATAGGCTCCCTTCACCAGCCGGATGGTGATCGGACAGTTCCGTCGTTCTGCCCAGGTGATGAGAGATCGAATGTCCTGTTCGGCTTCCCGATGGTAGGCTTGCATCGCTACGCCGGCATGGGGAAATGTCCGAAACGCCGGTTCGTCAAAGAGGGTCCGGAACATCTCGATCAGCAAGGTTTTTGTCTCAGCCTGCTCCATATCGAAGATCAACCCGCATCCGAGGGTCGCCGCCTGTTCCACGATCGGGTATAGCCGAGCTGCCACGGCCCGATAGGTGCCGATGGGATCGATTGGGTCTAATCGTGACGTCAAGGCGGAGATCTTCAGAGAAAGTTGTGCCCGAGGGAGAGAGCCGAGATGATCCCGCTCCAACATCGACGACGACGGCCATGTGCCGACGGTCCGGCCGAGCTGGGTCAACGCGTCGAGGCATCGATCTCGGTACCGGTTCGCCTCAACGTCGCTGATCGTGGCCTCCCCGAGCAAATCTACGGACCAGGCACGACCGTCTTCCCAGAGGTGTGCCAGGACGGGGAGCGCCTCTTCTACCGAACCTCCTGCAATGAAGGTCCGTGCCATCTGCTCGACCTGATGGCGGATGGATTTCCCCGTGATGGAGGCTCCCACACTCGTCGCCGCCAACGCCTTGAGTCCCCATTGCAGCCCGAATACCTGACCGTGGAGGGCACCGAAGTATTCTTCCGCCAACCGCACGACGGCCTGATCCGAGGCGACGGCAGGGAGTACATCGATGAACCGGAACAGCTGAATCTTGAAGGCAGGATCTTTCATCGCCAGGTTGATCACGCTTTGCGACCACCAGCGACTGTCGAAGACGGTCGGGGTACGACCGGCGGACAACTTGGCCAGCTGTTGTCCGATTCGGAGTATGGCTGGTTCGAGCGCCGAGGGATTCGTCGTCATGTCGTTTCCCCACTCGTCGTTCCCGCTGCTAATGGATAGTATACCCCCACCCGCCGCCAGGGAGAGCATTTTCCAACGATCGTGTCCATCAGCCGGTTGAAAACGCGCATCGGTTCCGCTACAGTGCACTGTCTGCAACACGTTCACCGAAGCCCGTTTGCCATGGTGGACCTCGTTGGGGTTGTTGACCAGAGGACACATGGCTGAGACGGATCCGATCGCACCACACCCGACATCCGGGTTTTCCTACATCACCTGCGCACTCTTCTCCGCAGTCGTTGCCGTGACGGTCGTCGGGGTATGCCTCTATGGGTACTATATCGGCTATACGCTGTTCGACTGGGTACACTTTTTCGTCATGTATATCGTGACAGGACTGGGGATCACGGTCGGCTATCACCGGCTGGTCGCACATCAAAGTTTTGACTGTCCTGATTGGGTAAAGCGCTTGGCGTTGATCGCCGGGGGGTGGGCGCTGCAAAACTCCGCACTGGTTTGGGGGGCGGACCATATCCGTCATCATGCCCGTACGGACACGGATGAAGATCCCTACAATGCCACCAGAGGATTCTGGCACAGTCATTGTGGCTGGCTCTTCTACAAGACGCCGCATCGCCTCAAAAAATATGAAATTCGACTGCGCCGAGACCCGGTTATTCTCTGGCAACATCAATACTATTGGCCGATCGTCCTCTCCGGTCTGGTGATTCCATTTTGCGTCGGATTCTGGTGGCATGGCACCGTCATGGGCGGCCTGAGCGGCCTTCTTATGGGCGGCCTGTTACGGATGTTCATGGTCCTCAACTCAACCTTCACCATCAACTCTCTCTGTCATATGATCGGCAGCCAACCCCACGGGACACAGGACAGCAGCCGCAACAGCTGGCTGATCTCCTTCATCAGCTTCGGCGAGGGCTATCACAACTACCACCATACCTACGCCAGGGATTACCGGAATGGCCCGCTATGGTACAACTTCGACCCGTCGAAATGGATCATCTACGCGCTGTCGCTGGCCGGTTTGGCCACCAATCTTCGCCGCCTGGATCCTTCGGTCTTTTGACTCTCACGGTGAGTTCCCCGGTCGGCACGTGCATGATAGCCCGACCGGCCCATATCATTTCATGCGTCGCCTCGCTATGATTGAACGAGTCGGTCATTTATTGCGGCTCGATGGCGTCCTGTCCTCAATGCGATGCCGTTCGAGTCTAACCGTATGGGAGAAGCACTATGGCTGAGGGACAACAGCATGGGGCGCAACAGCCCCAGGACAAAGATAATCTGATTCCTGGTGTCAAGCATGTCATTGCGGTCAGCAGTGGAAAGGGCGGCGTCGGCAAATCTACCGTTGCCGCAAACCTTGCCTGTGCGTTGGCAGGTGCCGGTGCAAAAGTTGGCTTGTTGGATGCCGATCTGTATGGCCCCAACATTCCGATGATGATGGGGAGCACTACTGGACCAGAACAAAAGGACGGCAAGATCGTTCCCGTCGAGAATCATGGAGTGAAGCTTATCTCCATGGCTTTTCTGGTGCCGGAAGAAGCTCCACTGGTGTGGCGTGGGCCAATGGTGCATCAGTATCTCCAGGCTTTTTTCCGCGATGTGCTGTGGGGAGAGCTGGATTACTTGCTCATCGACCTGCCGCCCGGCACCGGAGACGTCCAGCTCTCACTCTCGCAGATGGTTCCGCTCGCCGGAGCCATCACCGTGACCACGCCGCAGGAAGTCGCGCTGTATGACGTCCGTAAAGGCATGGCGATGTTTCAGAAGGTGAATGTTCCGCTTCTGGGCATCATCGAAAACATGAGCTACTTTGTCTGTGGTCACTGCGGCGAACGGACGGAGATCTTTTCACACGGGGGTGGAGAACGGGCTGCGGCTAAAGTGGGCGTCCCGTTTCTTGGGCGGATCCCCATCGATCCTGCGATTCGAGACGGTGGTGATACCGGTCATCCGATCGTCGTCGCCGATCCGGCATCTCCGCAAGCCGTTGCGTTTCAAGATATTGCGAAGAAGCTCATGGACGAGCTCAAGGGAGCCGGGAACAGCGGTTCGTCGATCGACAGTTTGCTCAAAAAAATCAAACAACCATTCAACACGAATTGATCGCTCTGACGTTGGAGGGGGAACCTATGGCAGAGTTCGTACGGGTTGCGGGGCTCGCAGATATCAAGCCAGGACATGGGATTGTGGCGGAAGCCAATGGGAAAACACTGGCTGTCTTTAATGTGGATGGGACGATCCACGCGATCAATAATACCTGTTGTCATCGTGAGGGGCCCCTGGGAGAAGGGGAGTTGGACGGCCAGGTTGTGACCTGTCCCTGGCACGGTTGGCGATTCAATGTCACGACCGGTGCCTGTGTGAACAATCCATCCGCTAAGGTGGAGGCCTATCAGGTACAGGTCGAAGGGAATGATGTGAAGGTATTGCTCTAGGTTGCGAGGCATTTGGTCTGTTTCGTCCGTCTTGCCCGCTACCAGATGGACCGGAGAGGCTGGACAACAACGAGACAGACCATGATACTACCTATCATAGAAAGCGAGGTCTTCTGTGGCTCCAACCACCACCGATCAAATTGATATTGCGGCAGCGCTAGTGCGGCTCTATGTATTTCTGACCCAGTATCTCGATCGCTGTATCGATGAGGCGGCTCGGAAAGACTATCCGGACTCAGAATTGCAGAAGCACTTGGATGAGACTCGCCGACAACTGATGGAAATTTTGTCGGTCAATCCGGTCGTGAAGAGGAAACTCGCCGATGAGTGCGACCGAATTCTGCATGTCGGCGCGTCTTGTTTGAAACTTGGTGTGGACGATTCCAAGACCCGTGAGGCCATCCAGGCCGAACGGGCCGTATTGAAACACAAAACCATTGCGTTAAGTGATCTGGTGGCTGTTTACCGGGCCTTAGCATGATCCATGGGGCAGGCTGGGTTCGACAAACATCAACTCGCCGGGTTGGATAACAGACAAAGGGGATTTAGCCGTCCGGTCGAGCTTCAGGGAGAAGGAGATGGGTACCGAGCCATCTTACGGTATGAAGATGTCCGCATGACGACCGATCCACGGTCGACCCAAGCGGAAGCGCTGACCGCGTTGATCCAGTCACTACAGGCTCAAGGCTACAGACAGCTCAAAACCCAACTCAGTTTTCGCAATGGAGTGTACCTAGGATCGCAAGAACTCTGGGTGGAATATCCGGATCCTCCACAAGCTGAGCCACAGCCATCCGGGTTCTTACAGAAGATCAAGGATTGGTTCAGGTCGCGTCCCGCGAATGGACAATAGCGCATGACGTTTGTCCCTTTGGATCATCTCCGATCTCCTTCAGTCATCAGCCATCAGCTATCAGCTGACGACCGTCCACGACTTCCTGCTTGGTTCAAGATCACCGCGAAGACCGGTCCTGATTATCTCGACCTGAAGCAGACCATGGAACGCCTTCAGCTTCACACGATATGTGAAGAGGCTCGTTGTCCGAATCGATGGGAATGTTGGAACGCCCGTACGGCAACATTCTTGATTCTCGGCGACATCTGCACGAGACGCTGCCACTACTGTTCAGTGGAGACGGGACGACCGCATTCCGTGGATCACGATGAGCCAGGTCGGGTTGCAGAAGCAATCCGGGCGCTTGGGTTACGCCATGCGGTGATTACCTCAGTGAATCGTGATGAATTGCCGGATGGTGGAGCATCGATCTTTGCAGAAACAATCAGGCAGGCCAGACGGCTGAATCCGACCTGTACGATCGAAGTATTGATACCGGATTTCGAGGGCGATGAAGCGGCGCTCGCAACGGTGTGCGCGGAGAAGCCAGAGATTCTGAATCACAATATTGAAACAGTGAAGCGCCTCTTTCCCTCAATAAGGCCACAAGGAAAATATCAGCGATCCATCGATCTTCTTGCGAGGGCGAAGCAGCATGGAATGAAAACAAAATCAGGTTTGATCTTGGGAATGGGCGAAACGCTCGATGAAGCGCGTGAAGTGATGCGAGATCTTCGAGCCGTCGATTGCGACATCATCACCATTGGCCAATATCTCCAGCCGACGAGGGATCATTTACCCGTTGCGCGATTCTACGATCTCTCTGAATTTGCACTGCTGAAAGAAGACGGTCTTGCGATGGGTTTCAGCCATGTGGAGTCCGGCCCACTTGTCCGCAGCTCGTATCACGCCGAACAGCAAGTTCCTTCAGGGTAAGCTCAACTTTTTCTCCACCCAGACAGCACGCAACGTTGCGCGATTAGCGGGGTGAATCGGGTAATGTCTTGAGCGATGTCGGTCATGAACCGGTTGGCGAAGGATTGATCTTCAAAACATTCATACACGTCGTCAAGGAAGCCACCACGCAATAGTGGGTGATAGAGGAATTCCTGACCAGGGCCAGTCTTCACTTCGAGCGGGTACTCAAAGGCGCCGATTTGGTCAAGATTGAGTTTCTCAAGCCAGGTTCGCCCAGCCTTTGCTGACGGACGTTCATGCAGATAGTCCTGGAATCGTTTTCGTTCCTTGATCAGTTCTTGCTGGACCATTGACTCGTCCACTCGTTCCCACAGTGAATCGAAGGTTCCATAGGAGGGAAAGGTGAGGACGATCTGGCCTCCTGGTGCGAGGTGCTGCACCAGACCATGAACCGCGTTGAACCTGTCAGGGCGAAAGAACATGACGGACAGATTTCCAGTGATGCGGTCAAACGTCGGCAGATCTGGCGACGGGGAACGCATATCCATGCACTCAAACCGGAGCCATGGGAGGTGAGAACCTTGAATGGCCCGCGCACGAGCGACTTGTCCGCCGCTTATATCGATAGCGAGTACTTCGCCAGTAGGGCCGACCTGCTCGGCGAGATAGAAGGCGGGGATCCCATGGCCTGAGGCAATGTCGAGGATTCGTAGACCTGGTCGAAGGTCGAGGTGCTGCAGTAACGATTCAGCAAACGGTGTGGACCAATAGTCGTGTTTCGGCAGAGGCCAGCGCAGGGTCTGCGCGGTCATTTCTGAGAGGCCAATGCACGAGAGACAAGGGCCTGAGCCTCTTCCTGAATCTGCTTCAGATGCTCTCTCCCTTTGAAGCTCTCGGCGTAGAGTTTGTACACATTTTCAGTTCCCGATGGTCTCGCGGCGAACCAACCGTTGTCGGTCACGACTTTGAGCCCGCCGATAGCTGCGCCGTTGCCGGGAGCCTTGGTGAGCATGGCCACGATCTTGTCACCCGCAAGTTCTGTTGCCGTTACCTGTTCAGGTGAAAGTTTGGAGAGAATGGCTTTCTGTTCCGGTGTGGCAGGGGCATCGATTCGTTCGTAGACCGGCTCGCCTAATTCACTTGTCAGGTCTCGGTAGAGCTGCGCCGGATCCTTGCCGGTCTTGGCCATCATTTCTGCCGCCAGCAGATCCATGATGATCCCGTCCTTGTCTGTTGACCAGACCGTACCATCGTGGCGGAGAAAGGATGCACCGGCGCTTTCTTCGCCCCCAAAACCGAGAGAACCATCCAACAGACCGGTGACAAACCATTTGAAGCCCACCGGCACTTCGATAAGTTTCCGGTTGAGTTTCGCCGCGACGCGGTCGATCAGACTGCTGCTCACCAAGGTCTTCCCGATTCCAGCATCAGATTTCCAGTTGGGGCGGTTGGCAAAGAGGTAGGCGATCGAGACGGCGAGGTAATGGTTGGGATTCATCAAGCCTGACCGAGTGACGATTCCGTGCCGGTCATTGTCGGCATCATTGCCGAATGCCACATCAAAGCGATCTTTCAAGGCGATCAGATTGGCCATGGCATAAGGGGAGGAACAATCCATGCGGATTTTGCCGTCCCAATCCAATGGCATGAAGCGAAAGGTTGGATCGACTGTTGGGTTCACAATCTCCACAGCAAGCCCATATCGTTCGATAATGGGCTGCCAGTAGGCCACACCGGATCCACCGAGGGGGTCGATCCCAAGCTTAAGTCCAGCGGCGTTGATGGCAGCCATGTCGATGATATTCTTCAGGTCGTCGACGTAGGCTCCGATATAGTCGTGGTGATGTGTGGTGGCTGCCTGTCCCGCCTGTTCAATCGGAAGTCGGTTACATCTCTGTAGGTTGTTCGTCAAAAGAGTATTGGCCCTGTCTTCGATCCATTTGGTGACTTGTGTATCAGCTGGACCACCATTCGGAGGGTTGTACTTGATTCCCCCGTCTTCCGGAGGGTTATGCGATGGTGTAATGACGATTCCATCGGCCAGACCGGATGTTCGGCCTCGGTTGTAGTTCAGGATGGCATGCGAGATGACCGGTGTTGGGGTGAAGCCCTGATGCCGATCGATCATGACGTCAATGCCATTGGCCGCGAGGACTCCAAGGGCAGTCACAAACGCTGGATCGGAGAGGGCATGCGTGTCTTTGCCCAAAAAGAGGGGCCCGGTCGTGCGCTGGGTCGCGCGGTATTCGCACACCGCTTGAGTGATCGCCACGATATGGTGCTCATTAAAGCTTCGATTGAAGGAAGAACCACGATGCCCTGAGGTTCCAAACGACACTCGCTGCTCACGGGCAGAGGGATCCGGTTGCTCGGTCCAATAAGCGGAGAGGAGCTTGTTGATCTCCACAAGGCTGGAGAGAGGCGCCGGCTGGCCTGCGGATTGATGAATGGGCATACGTACAGGTGTAGTTCTACTGCCGGGTGGCTGTCAACCCTTATCGATGAGATGAAAATATTGCGTATCATGCGAGGTCATTACGGTGGTGACGATGTCAGCTTCTGTACCGTAGGGATGTACTCGGGCCCATCACGTATCCGTCAAGTGGGAATCCCCTCGTGACATACCGTGTTGATGGATTTCAGGTAGGTGATTCGGTAAGATGCCGCCGAAACTCTGTCCGGCATTCAAAGGGGGTGGTGTGTCCCGCTTTCGCCTCGCCTTTCTGAGCATAGGTATTCTCATTGTTCTCGCCGGAACCTTCCTCGCATTTTCACGAGAGTTGACCGGTCAAGACTATCTCAAGGAATTCGTCTTAGAACAACTGGAGCAGAGTCTTGGCCGGAAAATCGATGTCCATCGGGTCAAGTTCGTGGTGTTCCCTCGCATTCGTGTGGAACTTTCCGAGGTCGTCATCCATGACCCGCAATCGGCACAAGTGGTGCTCACGGCGAAGCGTGTCGATCTGGTCCTTAGGCTCCTCCCTCTCTTGAAAAAGCAAATTGTCGGAAAACGGCTGCTGATTGAGGAGCCTCGACTGACGCTTCGGCGGAACGAACGCGGTCGGTGGAACATCTTGGATGGGGTGAGCGGGCAATCGGAGATTGATCAAGAGACGATGAGTTTGATGGTCCGGACATTCATGGTCAGACAAGCGAAGTTAGTGAATGGAACGATCACGGTGATGGATGCAGCCAGACCGGATGGCATTCGGTCCATCACTCTGGAACACGTTGAGTTTGAGGTCACCGTTCGACCGGAGCAGGGACTTGCCGACGTGCATGTGGCGATGTCGCATCAGGGTATCCATGGGGTCTCGCGGGTCTCCCTAGATGGAGGAATCAAGCGAGCCGAACAGCCTATGGCGTTGTCGGGGGACGATGTGGGAGAACCGGTTCCCGGATTGCAGTTTGACGGTCATATCGATGCCGCTGATATCAAGGTGCGCGACGCTGCTGATTTTCTGGGACCGAGGCCGGTTTCCGATCACCTCCAAGGTGCGGTGAACCTCCGGAGTGCCGTGCGTGTCATGCCGGGCGTCGCCGGTTATGACATGGTGTTGTCCGATATGAGCGCTCATCTGAACGACATCACTCTGACAGGCAATGCCAGTCTTGCTGGTGTCTTGACTCCACAACCGACCTTCTCTGTGACGTTTGCCAGTTCGCTTGTGGCGCTGCCGCAATTGCTGAAAACCATTTCCCCGGAGTGGATCCACCCGCAGTTGCCGGCGGTGTTGGTAGAGCGTCAGATCGACGGCAAGGTACAGGTCGTGAAGGCCACACTCACCGGCTCGACTACGACCGGTCCTCAACTGTCGGCGACAGGAGAATTTCGTGTGCAGGAAGGTCATGCGCTGATCGGTCGTGATCACATCGCGGTGACTGATTTAGCGGCGATCATCCTGGTTGAAACAGGACGAGTGCGTATTTCCAAGATTGCAGGGAACTATGGAACGATGCAGCTGACCGATGGGAAAGCGGAAGTGTCCTTTCTTGATGCAGGCCCATGGGTGGATTTGGAGATGACGGGCGAGATGGGGGCTACATCTTTGGTCGAGTTTCTCGCGAGGACGGTCAAAACAGAGCGGGTTGCGCAAATGTTTGGCGGTATTCGAGACGCAGACGGAACGGCGATTGCGACTTTTCGTCTTCTCGGTCCGTTGAATCAACCCGGAGGGATCACATTTGCCGGTGGGGAGATTACGGCTCGCCAGATCAACTTCACTCATCCGGCACTGTCGGAGCGCATAACGGGGGTGCAAGGGCGGTTTGTGTTGGCTGATGGGGCGACTCAGCTGGATCAGGTGACCGGGAATCTTGGTGGGACGGCCGTGCAGGTTCAAGGGACGATTACCGGCGGATCGACCAGTCAGTTTCAAGATGTATTCATTCGAACACGTGGCGATGCGGCTCAATTGGCCAGGCTCTTCCGATCCTCGGCCATTGAGCGGGGTATGCTGGATGGGACTCTGAGCTCGACGACGACGCTCTCCGGCTTGACGACGAGACCTCATGTTCGGGGATCCATTGTGTTGGATGAGGCGAAGGTTCTGC
Organism: Nitrospira sp.; assembly: GCA_016788465.1. Classification (GTDB taxonomy): domain Bacteria; phylum Nitrospirota; class Nitrospiria; order Nitrospirales; family Nitrospiraceae; genus Nitrospira_D. The sequence goes on from JAEURV010000072.1 coordinate 12,744, forward strand.
TCGGAGTGATCGATAAACCCATTGGGTCACGTGCGACGGTCGAGTTCGAGGGGGTGCTGCCTCAGACTGCGAGCATCAAGCTGGATCGAGTCGCACTGGTTCTTCCATCTCTGATAATTCCGGCTAAGGGCACGATTCAGTTCGGGAACGGCTTCCTGGTTGATATGGCGGTCGCAACCGGCGTCATCCCGGTCGCCAGTCTTCCCCGATGGATCTCCAGGGGCGGACTTGAAGTGGGGAATCTTGAGCTCTCGTTGGACATCAAAGGTCGAGAGCCTGACTGGCGGGCATGGCGAATAACCGGGTGGATGGGATTGACGAATGGGTCGCTCCAGGCTAAGGGAGTCGATGGGCAAATTCAGGATCTTTATGCCCGTGTCAGATTTCTCCGCAACGAGGTTGAGCTCAAACGTCTGTCGTTCAAAGTCCAGGGCAGCGATGTCGCGGTGGAGGCTACGATTCGAAATTGGCCGGCGAAGCCATCCATCATTGGAAAGATCGAGTCGAACCAACTTGACCTGAGTGTACTGATCCCGAAGGGCGGGCGCTCCCCCGTCAGGGAGTTCCTGGAGACGCTGGCGGCCACGAGTCAGGTGACGATGACCGCCGCCGTGACACGTGGGCATTACCAACATCTGAAGTTCAGCGCACTGTCTGCCAGAATCACAATTCAGGATGGGGTGCTTGACGTGGATCGCTTGTCCAGTGAATCCAGTCACGGGCATATGGCAGGACGGCTGGTTGTGCAGCTTCCGCCGAATGCACCGGCCGACCTCGATCTCTCGTTTCGAGCCACGGGTGTGGAATTTGATGATGTCTTGAAACTGGCCAAGGCGCAAGGGCATGGGGTGTCGGGAGTGCTTCGGATCAGTGGCGCCATTCGTGGTCATGGACGCAATCCCCATGGGGTCTACCCCTCCCTGAATGGCAAAGTTGACGTATTGCTCGAAAACGGACGAATTCTGAAAACGAACGAGCGGGCGGTCTGGAAAATCATTAGCCTGCTGAATCTTCCCGCCGTCCTGCAAGGGAAGGTTGAGTTGGAGAAAGAGGGGCTCCCCTACAACAGAATTTCCTCAACCATTGCCATCCAAAATGGCATGTTTCAGACGGAAAACTTGATCATCGACAGCCCAATCCTCAAGATCACGGCAGCAGGGAATTATGATTTGCCTACCGACCAGCTGGATCTCGCGGTGGCGGTAAGCCCGTTTGGATCCTATTCTCAATTCCTCAAGACGATTCCACTCTTCGGGCGAATCATCGCTGGAGATCGTAAGGGATTAGCCACGGCGATGTTTACGGTGAAGGGAGGGCTGGACGATCCGGAAGTCACCTACCTGCCGGTGAAGTCGTTTGCTTCCGGTCTTTCAGGCTTGGCGCAGCTTGCGGTCGATGTACTCACGAATACCCTGACGCTGCCGATCGATCTGGTGACGCCGGACGAAGAATCCGATGTGCGGTCAAAAGAACCGATGCCATTGCCGGTTCCCGCCAGGCCGTAACTGGTCCTAATGTTCGTCCGACCGAATTCTTGACCGACTCACGCCCCCATGCTAGCATCCGACTCAAGATGCTGAAAATGCTTGTTGGCTTGGTTCTCGTGTCGTGTAGTCCCTCAACGTACCTCAGAGGGTACGCCTCGCTCCCTCACTGGCTGCGGCCTCGCCGAGCAACCATTTTGAGCATCTTGAGCGCATTCCTCCCGCCTTGCTGGGTGTCCACTTTTAGGTAGTTGATCCATGAAACGCAGTACGATCTCCCAACCGGAAGTGGCTACTCTGTTCATTGCTGCCAGTGAACTGGATTCAAATTTGTATTATGCCACGCGATTTATGGCTCCCGATCCCTTCATCTATCTTGAAATCAGAGGTGAACGGGTGATGGTCATGAGCGATCTGGAAATGGATCGCGCCAGGTCCGAAGCCTCGGTGGATCGAGTGCTTTCGTATTCTGAGATCGAGCAGAAGGCGAAGAAACAGGGCATCAAAGCACCGACCGCCGTCGATATCGTCCATGTGGTCTTGAAAGAGTCTAAAATCCGGCGGCTGTCGGTGCCGGCGAATTTCCCGGTCATCCATGCCGCCCGATTACAGGAGCGTGGCTACAGCCTGAAGCCAAAGTCGGATCCGTTCTATGAGCAGCGTGTGGTCAAGACACCGGAAGAGGTGCGCCATATCGAAGCAGCGCAGCGGGCCACGGAGGAAGCCGTCACCGCCGCCCATGCGATGATGCGCAGGGCCGAGATCAAGGGGGCTCAGCTCTGGCTGGACGGGCAGCCGGTAACATCTGAGCGAATCAAGAAGTTTATCAATGTGAAGCTGATGGAACGGGACTGCATCGCTCAGCATACGATCGTGGCAGGTGGGGAGCAGGCCTGTGATCCCCATAATGAAGGGAGCGGACCGTTGCCCGCGCATCGGAGTATCATCTTCGATGTGTTTCCTCGCTCTGCCACGAGTCGCTATTTTGCAGACATGTCACGAACGGTGATTCGGGGGGCGGCAAGTCCTGAACTGAAACGGTTGTATAATACGGTGAAAGATGCGCAGGAAGAAGCCATCACAAAAATCAAGGATGGCGCCGACGGCATGAAAATCCATCAAGGCATCTGTACGCGGTTCGAAAAGGCCGGTTACAAGACCGGCTTGGTGAACGGACGCATGCAAGGGTATTTTCATGGGACAGGGCATGGTGTGGGATTGGATATTCATGAAGCGCCTCGAATCAGTCGAACGGGCGCATTACTCCAAGAAGGGCACGTGGTCACGGTAGAACCGGGGCTCTACTACCCGGGATTGGGTGCGGTTCGAATCGAGGACATGGTACTGGTGACCAAAGACGGGTGCCGCAATCTGACAAACTTCCCCAAGCAATTCGTGCTCGACTAGCGCCCCCTCTTCTGACATTCTCCTTCCTCTGATGGCGCATTCGTTTCGATTTCTTGACGATATCGCAGTGGCTGACCTGGCCTTTGAAGCGGAGGGTGACTCCGTCGTAGAGTTGTTTCGTGCCGCGACCGAGGCATTGCTGGAAACTCTGGCCGATCCTGCGACGGTGGCCGTGATATGGGAGCGTGAGATCGTACAGGTCAGCGAAGATTTGGCTGATCTCCTCTTTGAGTGGTTGTCCGATCTGGTGTATTGGAAAGATGCAGCGGGGGTGGTGTTCCATGACGCCGACCTGTCCATGGTCTGCGAAGGTACCGCATGGACGCTTGTGGCTGTGCTGCGGGGAGCTCCCGTCGATCCGACCACACAGACACTGCGCAGTGATGTAAAGGGGGTGACGAAGCACCTCTATGAAGTTAAACAGCGAGGAGCAGGCTGGTATGCCCAGGTGGTAGTCGACGTATGAAGTTGAATACCGACATGCGAGTCAATCGGATCACCGATGAAGTGTGGGAGATCCCGGTTACTGAGAAAGCCGGCATGCTGGTACCGGCGCGGATCTATGCCACGTCGGGTATTTTACAGTCGATGGATCGTGGCGTCTTCGATCAAGTGACGAATGTAGCCTGTTTGCCTGGCATTGCGCGCTATGCGCTCTGCATGCCGGACGGGCATTGGGGCTATGGGTTTCCGATCGGAGGTGTTGCCGCGTTTGATACCAGGTCTGGCATTATCTCGCCCGGAGGGGTGGGATATGACGTCAATTGTGGGATGCGCTTGATCCGCACGGATCTGACACTGGAGGATGTGCAACCGAAGTTGGATCGGCTCATGACGGAATTATTTCGCCGCGTACCGGCCGGTGTTGGAGCGGCAGGATTCGTACGGCTTAATAGAGACTCATTTGAAGGGGTGATGACACGAGGTGCTCGGTGGTGCATTGAGGAAGGTTATGGTTGGCATCGAGATCTTGCGCACATTGAGGAAGGCGGCTGCATCACAGGTGCCGATCCCTCAAAGGTCAGCGGTCATGCGGTGGGACGGGGGATTAATCAGTTGGGGACTCTGGGTTCTGGGAATCATTATCTGGAAGTACAGGTTGTCTCGAGTGACCGCGTGTTCGATCCTGATACGGCTACTGTGTTGGGGATCACCGGACAAGATCAGATTGTGGTGATGGTCCACTGTGGCTCCCGTGGATTTGGTCACCAGGTTGCCAGCGACTATCTCAAAGTCTTTGAGAAGGCGATGCGGCGGTATGGGATTGCCGTGAAGGATCAGCAACTCGCTTGCGCGCCGTTTCGCTCACCGGAAGGCCAGGACTATTTTTCCGCCATGAACTGCGCAGCCAACACGGCTTTTGCCAACCGACAAGTCATCACGCATCAGATTCGCGAAGCGTTTGCGGCCGTGTTCGGGACATCGGCTGAGGAGTTGGGCATGGAGTTGGTCTATGACGTCGCGCACAATATCGCCAAGGTCGAGCGCTATCCAGAAGGAGATTTGCTCGTTCACCGCAAGGGATCAACCAGGGCGTTCGGTCCAGGGAGTCCGGGGTTACCATGGGATTTCCAGAAGACCGGTCAGCCGGTCATCTGCGGCGGGTCCATGGAGACCGGTTCCTATCTCCTGGTCGGTACGGAGCGGGCTGTCAATGAGACATTCGGTTCCACGATGCATGGGTCCGGGCGGACGATGTCACGGGCCCAAGCCAAGAAAGCGATTCGTGGTGAGCAGCTTCAGCAAGAGATGAAACGGCGTGGCATCCTTGTCAAGGCGGTCTCGATGTCCGGCTTGGCGGAAGAGGCAGGGTTTGCCTATAAAAATATTTCTGACGTCGTCGAGACCGTTGATCGTGCGGGTATTACCAAAAAGGTGGCGGAACTGCGTCCGATTGGGAACATCAAAGGGTAGCCTTCTTGTCTCGAGACAAGGGACACAAGGTTCTTCGACGTTCGCTGAACTGGGTGTTGAGCAGGCGTCTCTCCTCCCATCCGAATCTCTGCTTATGTCTTCCGGCCAAGTGTAGATCCCTCACCGGATTATGGTTGTTCTGTTGAGGAGCGTTTTGCCGAAGGCTCACCTTCCTGGTTAATCAGATGAAATCGCTAGACGGATCAGCCCCGCGATGTGAGGCCGGTTTTCGCCAAATTCTTTACGCATCAAAAATAGCTGGTATCGTCATGGGTCAGGGCCGAGGGGAGTACAGACAGACTTGCGGCATGCGGTTCAGTGGAATCAAATGCGTGCGATGCGAATCCACTTGTTTGCTGGTGACTCTCTAGGATGTCGATGTGAGCGCATGGGTTGAAACGAATACGATTCTCTGCCGGAACGCATCGCTCAAGAAATTATTTGGCCCTGTCGGCCAGACTCCAGTTCTTGTCCCGTTGTCGCGGGAGGCGTGAGGTTGTACGTTGTATATGTGTGATTGACCAGTTTAGTTCACACGCAACATCGGTATGCCAACCGAGTGATCCAGGGACTGTTGGACCAGGCCGCGGTAAGAATCGTTCCGGAGAGACGATCTACAAGAAGTGCCCAAAGTAGGAGCAAGAGCGAGATGCCAGGAGTAGAGGAGACAAGGGCGGCCCTAGTCCTCATTGTTGATGATGATGAGC
>JAEURV010000073.1 GCA_016788465.1 Nitrospira sp.
CAGTTTGAGGGCATGGTCATCGATGTCATCCTGAAAAATCGCGGCGAGCTATTTGGGTACGCGTGAACCTACATCATGGTCCTTCAAGCATTCAGCGACGTCACATTTATTGATGAAACCGGCACCCGTCTTCTCGGCCCAGGGGAAATCGTGAATCTACCGCTGCACGATGCCATTATGACGATGACTCTGGCGCGGGAACACTTCAAGATTCTCTCGCCAACTCCAATTTTGCTGGGTGTTACCGTGTGCTGGAGCCTGCACGACAATCGTGTGCGGGGCCCCGCTATTGTGCAGATGATTGAAGGCAGTCATCCCAATCGGCAACTCGCACTAGAGGCTGAGGGTGAACTGCTCTGGATTTCTGAGCATTCGGTCATTGACTGCGATCCATGGCCGTTGATTGATGCAACGCTAGTTGAGCTGCATGGTGTGTCTTTTCGCGAAGGCTGGGAGTCACCAAAGATCCTTGAGGTATTGAAGTGGATCGCGACTCATTTCGATGCTGATGTATTGGGAAGGTGAACGTTAAGCGATGCTAAGCATGAAATTGTTGGATTTCAACTCAGCATCAGCGCCGGGCTATTTCGACCTCCAAGCGTTAGCGACCTATTCGTGCACTTCGGTCAGATGGTTGAGGAATCGCCTTGTCGATCGAAGCCATCCGCTCCCCTGCTATCGAATTGAAGGAAAGATTCTTGTGAAACGCGAAGAGTTCGATCAGTGGATTGCCAGACACCGAGTTTCCCATGGTACGGACAATCTTAGTGAGCTCGTCGATGCAGTCGTTTCGCAGGTCCAGACACCTAACCTCCGACGCTTGACAAAACGAGCATAGGATCACGCAAGATGCGCCTTATGGGCGTGAAGATTCGAGAGTGGAAAGGGGCCTGGTGGGTCTTTATCAACCATCAAGGCACCCGCAAGGCCAAGCGGATTGGCACCGGAGATCCGGGCAAGAAGGCGGCCAAGCAGGTCGCGCAACAAATCCAGGCCCGCCTTGCTCTCGGACAAATGGCCTTCGACTGTCCACAGACCAGCGTCACACTTGAGGCCTACACTGAAACCTTTCTTGAGAGAATCGAACAGACCCGCAAACACACCACACACGACGACTACCGAAAGATCTTCGATCGCTACGTCTACCCAGTCTTTAAAGGGCAGGATCTTCAGCAGATTACGCGGGAAAAGGTGAAGGCGTTCGCCGTCGGCTGCCTGCAACGGGGATTGTCGGCTAAGACCGTGCAGAACATCATCCGTGCTATGAGCAGTCTCTTCAGTCATGCGATCGAAGATAATATCATCGCCGTTAATCCGGCCCTCAAACCAGGCAAGTTCCTGCCAAAGATCAGCAAACGCCGTTCGATCAATCCTCTGACCCGCGAAGAGCTGGCCATCTTCTTGACCTATACGAAGACCATGGCACCAGCGCTCTATCCAGCCTTCCTCTGTGCAGCTCGTACTGGCTTACGTCAAGGTGAGCTGTTGGCGCTTCAGTGGGATGACGTCAATTTCGCCGGACGGTTCATAGAAGTCCGCCGGAATTTTACCCACGGCAAGATGACCACGCCCAAGAGCGGCGAATCTCGACGCGTCGACCTCTCACGCGAGCTTACCGCCACACTGGAAGCGCTCCAGCTTGATCGACAACTGGAAGCCGTCACACGAGGCTGGAAAGAGGTTCCACTGTGGGTCTTTTGTAACGAGCAGGGACGGCCACTAAATCAGAACCGGATCCGTCTGAAATTCTTCCGTCTGCTGAAAGGGGCAGGCGTGCGACAAGTCCGGTTCCATGACTTGCGTCATTCCTTCGCCTCGCTCCTGCTGCAGAACGGGGAAAGCCCGGTCTATGTGAAAGATCAGATGGGCCACAGCTCCATTCAGGTGACCGTTGACCTCTACGGCCATCTGATTCCGGGTGGGAACAAGCAAGCTGTTGACCGGCTGGATACGCCCATGAGACTGCCCATTTCTGCAACCCCCGCGCAACCGGTAGCTGCCGTTATGGGGCCAGTTTCTTCAGATCAGCTTGAGTATTCAGTAGTTCCGATAAGGACGAGTGGGGTGGATGACGGGTTTCGAACCCGCGACCTCCGGATCCACAATCCGGCGCTCTAACCAACTGAGCTACACCCACCATGCAGGCATGAGGAAGGAGGATATTAACAAAGGCCCGACTGTTACCGCAACCAGACTTCTGCTAACCACGTGCATCAAATGCCGCTTGCATCTCCGCCAGTATTGAGGCAACGGTTGCAGCCGGATCTACTGCATCACGAATCGGTCGACCGATCACAAGATAATCTGCCCCAGCAGCAATGGTTTGCGTCGGCGTCGTTGCGCGAGCATGGTCATCAACCCCTTTGCCGGCCGGCCGAACACCCGGTGTCACGATCGTGAAACGTGGCCCGACTTTCTGACGGAGTGCCATCGCTTCTTCACCGGACGCGACCACACCGTCACAGCCGACTTCTGACGCTAGCAACGCTCTAGCGGTCACGAGATCTTGGACCGTTCTCTGGATTCCCATCTCCCGCAAATCGTTGCCGTCGAAGTTCGTCAATACAGTCACTGCGAGCAGCTTGAGCGATGAGCCTTCACGTCCCTGCACGGCGGCTGTCAGCGCCTTGCGATTGGCATGAACGGTCAGGAACTCGACCCCCATCGCTGCCACACGACTGGTCGCACGGCGGACCGTTTCTTCAATGTCAAGAAATTTCAAGTCAAGAAACACTCGCATCCCCCGCTCCACGATCCGCTTCACCATCTCGGGTCCTGCCGCCGTGTAGAGCTCAAGCCCCACCTTGACGAATGTCAGATGCCCCTGGAGTCGATCCAGAAGCCGATCGGCCTCCACTGCCGAGGGAACATCCAACGCGAACATCAATCGATCGCGCGCCACAATCTTCGCCATCTTCCTTGCTCCTTCTTCAAAACTGATCCTTGACGGTCAACGATACCCTATGATACAAAAATTCTTCTTTACTTATAGGAGTGATTGATGCCACGAATTCACAAATCGACGATTCGACGAGCACGCCAAGCCGAACGGCGCCATGAGCGGAATCGAGCCACCGTCAACACCGTACGAACGCTCATCAAGAAGGTCCAATCCGCGGTAACCGGGAAAAAGGTTGACGAGGCGAAGGCCAACTTGCAGGAAGCCACCTCGGCGATCGGGAAGGCTGTTTCCAAAGGCATTCTTCATCGCAACACCGCCTCCCGACGCATTTCACGGTTAGCCCATCGCGTCAACGCACTGGCCGGTTCCGGCTCTTAACCGTCCGCACGTTCGAGACGGTTCGTGTCGTACCACGCTTGACCGGGATCGTGGTGGTTGGTGTGGCCTCGATTCTGGCACTGGGGGACCCCTCACAAAGCGCCAAAAGGACTCGCTCTAGGACCATCTTTGGGCGGCTACTGCTTCCTCCCTTAAGCCGTCCATCAGCATCCAGAAAGAGTCGGAGTGCCTGCGCCAGGTGAGGCTCAGAAAATCGATTCAGAAATGGCCGAACCTTCCCTTGGTCCATTCGTAAGCTTCTTGCGGCTTCCCATTCACGCCCTCCCTGGGCCAACAAGTCCTTGACCTTCCAAATTCTACGATACTGCCATGCGAGTGATCCGAGGATCCGGAGCGGCGCTTCCCCAGCTTCCAGATTCCGCGCCAAGATCGACAGCGCACGTCCTCGACGACCTTCAGCAATGGCCAATGCTAAATCAAACACCGAAGCACCGGGCTCCATGCCACGTAGTTGGTACACGTCCGCAGCAGTGACGGCACGATCAGGCGGCACATACAACGCTAATTTCTCCAACTCTCGCCGTACGCTATACAGTGAGGCGCTGCAGATCTCCTGTAGGAGCTGAGCGGCTGGTTCCTCTAGGCGAAGACCGACGAGTTCGGCCTCACGGCTAATCCAGGTCGGTAATTGGGCATCACGAAGCGGTGAGCAATCGACGACCACAGCCGATCGGGCGAGAGCTTGGGAGAATTTCAGTCGGCCGTCCATCTTTGAGCTGACGAAGACCACGGTGGTGGATTCTACGGGATTATTCACACACTCAAGCAGACGCTCGCTTTCTCGTGCGTTCAGCTTCTCTGCCGCCTTCACTACGACCAAACGGCGCGCGGCAAAGACCGGAGCAGCGGCAATGCTGTTCCAAATATCACCCCCACTCGCTTCATCTCCGTGGAACTGCTCAAAATTAAATGCATCTGCTTCTGAGCCAAGAACCGCTTGCGTCAGCGCCTTCACGGCAGAGTCTCTCAGTAAATCTTCTTCACCGACTACCAGATACAAACAGCCGGGTCCTTGCTGCTTCAGAGACGACTCAAGTTGTACAGGATTCATCGTTGAGGCCATCGGGTACAATGTCTCCGGATTACCGCTGCGGGGACTCCTTCATGTGAGCCCGCTTCGTCAAACCGCCAGTCTCCACCTCCAACAGAAACCGTGATGCCAAATCAGCAGCGAGAATGCGCCCAGCCTGTTCCACCGCTCGGTTCTGAAGGGTCCGATTGAATTGGAGGTCCTGTGTAATGAAGAACTCTGCCGCCCCCTTGGCCAGTTGCGTCCACACGACCTTGCCCGACCGGGTCTCCTCCACCCGAACCAGCACGACAACTTCGGCTCGACTTTCCAAGGTCGCCGCTTGTGAAAAACTGAGGGTCGGCACGGTCACCGACAGAATTTGTCCGCTCAACACAAGATCCGCCATGTCAGACTCAGACACAACGTGCGCCCCACTGCCGGTGGAAAACTCATCCCGGAAGTAATTGGTATAGCGCGCCTCTAAATTTGGCTCAAAGCTGTTGTTGGTCAACGTCTTGATCACAAGTCGGGGAGGAGGGTCTGAGGACGCAGCAGCAGGAACGCCCCCAATGGTTGGACCAGCGCCGTCCACTCGGAACTGATAGCCGCAGCCGACGAGGGCAAGGCTCGCCGCCGCGAGACATGCGAGACTCGCACGACACCACCACCGCCGATCGCGTAAGATACGCCTTTTTTTGACGTCCTGCTTTTCCCACACGTCGCGCCCCTCGCACTGCATCAGATCACAAAGTTGAGCAGCTTCTTCTCAACGTAGATCACCTTCTTCGGCTCTTTTCCTTGGAGCCATTCCGCCGCTTCCACACGTGCCAATCGTTCAACCTCTTCCCGTGAAACATCGAGAGCCACCTCAAGTTTCGCCCTGAGCTTCCCGTTAATCTGAATCGGAATTGTCATGCGTTCACTGACCGTCATGGCCGGATCAAACGTCGGCCAAGGTTGTTGCGAGACGCTGGGCCGCTGACCAAGCACGCTCCAGAGCTCCTCTGCTACATGCGGCGCGAACGGCGCAAGCAGCAACACAAACGGCTCGATCACCGATCGAGGCCGTTGCTGCGCTTTCGTCATCTCGTTGGTAAAGATCATCATCTGGGAGATCGCCGTATTGAATCGGAGCGCCTCAATGTCCTCCGTCACTTTCTTGATCGTCTGATGGAGGAGTCGCTGATGATCGAGACTCGCGGCAACCGAAACGACAGCGCTGGACACATGACCTTGGTCGTCGACGATCAGGCGCCAGACCCGCTCCAAGAACCTGGTCACACCTTCAACGCCTCTTGTGCTCCAGGGCTTCATCGCCTCCAGCGGCCCCATGAACATTTCATAGAGCCGTACCGCATCCGCACCGAACTGGTCGATCATCTCATCGGGATTGACCACGTTGCCGCGAGACTTCGACATTTTCTGATTGTCTTCTCCCAACACAATGCCCTGGTGCACCAATTTCATAAACGGTTCAGGCGTGCTCACCACTCCAATATCGAACAACACCTTATGCCAAAACCGCGAGTACAGGAGATGCAGCACAGCATGCTCGCTGCCGCCGATGTACAGATCCACCGGCATCCAATAGCGTTCCTTGCCCTGATCGACGAGCTGGGTTGAGTTTTTCGGATCGATGAATCGCAAATAGTACCAACAGGAACCTGCCCACTGCGGCATGGTATTCGTTTCGCGCCGCGCGGGTTTACCAGTGGAAGCGTCCGTTGTCGCCAACCAGGTGTCTAAATTCGCCAGTGGACTTTCACCGCTCCCTGAGGGCTTGAAGTTGCTGGTCTCCGGCAGCATCAGTGGAAGGTGTTCTTCAGGAAGCGAACGTGGCTCCCCCTCGACCCAGACAATAGGGAACGGTTCACCCCAATAGCGCTGCCGAGCAAAGAGCCAATCCCGTAGCTTGTAGTTGACCGCCTTCGTCCCCTTACCTTGTTTGGCAAGCCACTCGGTGATTTTTGGAATCGCATCAGACGGGAGAAGCCCGTTGAGCGACAACGTACCGTCACTGATCGCTGAATTGACGACCGTCCCGCGACTCGTGTCGGTGAAGGCGGCCTCATGGACATTGCCACCGGCAATCACTTCTCGAATCGGGAGCCGGTATTGACGCGCAAAGGCCCAGTCACGCTCATCATGCGCCGGGACTGCCATGATCGCGCCGGTTCCATAGCTCATCAGTACGTAGTCTGCGATCCAAATCGGCAATCGCTCCTGATTCACGGGATTCACCGCATAGCCGCCGGTGAAGACACCGGTCTTGTCCTTCTCAAGTTCTTGCCGCTGCAGATCACTCTTTTTCGCCGCTGCCTCTCGATAGGCCAACACCGCGCCCTTCTGATCAGCACTGGTGATCACATCCACTAATGGATGTTCGGGCGCGAGCACCATGTACGTCGCGCCAAAGAGCGTATCCGGCCTCGTGGTAAACACACGGATCGCACCCTTCCGATCGGCAAGAGCAAAATCCACCTCCGCGCCGATCGAGCGTCCGATCCAGTTCTTTTGCATCTCCAATGTGCTGGTCGGCCAATCGACCAGCTTCAAGTCTTCCAGCAATCGATCCGCATAGGCCGTAATTTTCAACACCCACTGCCGCATCGGCTTACGGATCACATCAAAGCCGCCGACTTCACTCTTGCCGTCAATGATTTCTTCGTTGGCCAACACCGTCCCCAGCTGGGGGCACCAATTTACCGGCACTTCCGCCACGTAGGCCAACCCCCGCTCGAAGAGCTTCAGGAAAATCCACTGCGTCCAGCGATAGTACTCAGGATCCGTCGTGCTAAGCTCCCGCCCCCAATCGTACGAGAGCCCCACACGCTTCATCTGCCGCTTGAACGTGGCAATGTTGTCCGCCGTCGTCTTGGCCGGGTGAATACCGGTTTTCACCGCATATTGTTCAGCCGGCAAGCCAAAGGCGTCCCAACCCATCGGATGCAATACATTGAACCCTTTCATCCGCTTATACCGAGAGACAATATCCGTGGCGGTATACCCTTCAAGGTGACCCACATGGAGACCGGATCCTGAAGGGTAGGGGAACATATCGAGGCAGTAGAATTTTGGCTTACTGGAATCGTCCGTCACGCGAAACGTCGCATGCCGATCCCAATACTGCTGCCACTTGGCTTCGATCGTGCGGTGATCGTATCCTTTGCTCATTGATCGCTCATCACTCCCTCTGTCAAAAAAGACGAAGGACTCTAACATAGCGCCTCGGGGGTCACAAGATTTCTACCCGGCGAGGAGCCTGTCCGAGATTGCCTTCGTAGCGAGACGAAGGAGGTGCGGCAAACTGCAAGGCTGCAGGCCCAGAAAGGCCGGAGGTGTAGTCGCCGAAGTACAGTGAGGATGATTCGGGGCTGGGAACGACACAGATGGCCCTCGATCGTTTATCGCAATAGAAAAGGTCGCTGTCGGACAGGCCCCTAAGGTTTGTTATACTCCACCGCTAATGGGGTTTTATTGCAAACATATCTTCCCTCGCCTGATGGACCACGTCATGCATGGGGAGGAGTTCAAACTGTTACGAACAGCACTGCTCCAATCAGTGGCTGGGGAAGTGTTGGAAATCGGGATTGGGACCGGGCTTAATCTTCGTCACTACGGACCCAACGTGTCGCGGGTGCGGGCCGTCGACCCCAACCCCATGCTCCCCGCGCGTGTGGCTGAACGGCGTGCAGCCGTACCCTTTCCGGTTGAGATGACTCATCAAAGCGCTGAACGGCTTCCCTACCAGGACCAGACATTTGATTGCGTGGTCAGCACCTGGACGCTCTGTACGATCACCAACCCGGTGCACGCTCTACAAGAAGTGAAACGTGTTCTTAAACCAGAAGGCAGGCTTCTCTTCCTGGAACATGGTCGGAGCGACGACCAGACGATCGCCCGCTGGCAGGACCGGCTCAACCCGGTCCAGAACATCATCGGCTGCGGCTGCAATCTGAATCGCCGGATTGATGATCTGATCGCTCAAGCCGGGTTGACCATCACTCAGCTCGATCGATTTGCTATGCAGGGTGTGCCGAGAATAGGTGGAGAAATGTATCGCGGCACGGCCACCAGCCTGCCTTGGCCTCACAACCGGCCATTGAGAAGCGGTGCGAACCCAGCAACCGAGAAAAATTGAGGAAGCGGAGCCGGCGGCAACTGCGAACTGGACTTGGCACTATGCACGAGATAAGTCACCCCGAAGGCTCTCGCGGCGATCAGGCACCCTTCGTCGTCATCCATGAACAGAGATCGTGACGGGTTGAAACCAAGCAAGCGCTGGCAGCTCGGCCAATATTCGGGCCGCATCTTCAAATAGCCCACTTCGAACGCATCGACAATCCGATCCACGTAGCGATCCAATCCCGTCTTGGCCACTTTGACGGACACACCGGCCTCATGCGCGTTCGTAATGATCGTCACGCGCTTCCCAAGCTGCCGCAGATGGCAGAGGAAGTCTTCTGCGCCGGGGAGAAAACCGATCATGTAATCCAACTCCTTGTGCATCGCCACCACGTCGATGCCGACCCGCTTGGTCCAATAATTCAAGTCCGTCCATGCGAGCTCCCCCTCAACCGAGCGATACATTGCCATGAGACGATCGCGCGACTCTTCGAACGGGACGGCATGCAGCGCCGCATATCGACGAGGCAACTCCTCTTCAAAAAAAAAGTTGTCGAAGTGGCGGTCCAGTAATGTGCCGTCCATGTCGAGGAGCACGTCGTCGATCTCATTCCAATCGATCGCGTGAGGCGTCAGTGGTGAGGAGTCAGGGGGCATGAAGAAAGTATAAAGGACGGGCACATCAAAGACGAGACGTTGTGTTTCTGAAAATCCCTGTGATACGGTCAACCTTTTCACGAAACGACCATGACATCTCTTCCCTTACCTCTTACGCCTGACCCCTCACGCATTCCCCTCGTCGCCATCATCGGTCGACCCAACGTGGGGAAGTCGACGCTGTTCAATAAGATTCTCGGACAAAAGGTCGCCATTGTGGATGACGTGCCTGGCGTCACCCGCGACCGTAATTACGCCGATGCCACCTACCGCACTAGAAAGTTCCGGTTGGTCGACACAGGGGGGTTGGATCTCTCGTCGTCGGACAACATGCTGACCTTGATCCGACGGCAATCAGAACTCGCCATTGCGGAGGCAGATATTCTTATCGTGCTGCTAGACGGCCGATCGGGATTGACTCCGCCCGATCACGAGGTAGTGAAGCTTTTGCGTGGGGTAACGAAACCCCTTTTTTACGCCATCAACAAGATCGACACACCGAAATCCGAGCCCTTACTCGCCGACTTTTACAAATTAGGCGCCGACGAGCTTTATCCCATCTCCGCCGAACATGGTCTCGGCGTGGCTGAACTCTTGGATGCGCTCTATCCACTGCTTCCCTCAACCGAGGAATCAGATGAGCTGCAACAACTCCCCCGCATCGCCGTCGTGGGGCGCCCAAATGTCGGCAAATCCACCCTTGTGAATGCGCTGCTCGGAGAGGAGCGCGTCGTGGTCAGCAATGTTCCGGGAACCACACGCGATCCGGTCGATTCACTGGTTACCCACCAGGATCAGTCCTACGTCTTCACCGACACCGCAGGCATCAGACGACGTGGCAAGATTGATCGAGGAATAGAAGGCTACAGCGTCCTCCGATCACTCCGTGCCATCGGTCGCTCAGACATCGCCGTGCTGCTCTTGGACGGAGTGGAAGGCGTGACGGAACAAGACACCAAGATCGCCGGAGCGATTCTGAAGCAGGGGCGAGCCTGCATTCTCCTGGTCAATAAGTGGGATCTACGGGCCGGAGACGCCAAAGCCCGACAGGCATACGAACTCGAGTTCCACCGCCGCTTTCCCTTTCTGGCTTGGGCCCCGGTTTTTTACGGGTCCGCCCTCAAGCCTGATTCGGTCCGCCGCCTGTTTCCGCTGCTGAAAGACGTGCATACGATGTTTACCAAGCGTGTCCCCACCGGCGCGCTCAATACCTGGCTGCAAAAGATCCTTGCCACCCATCCACTGCCGGCTCGGAAACACAAGCCCACAGCTGGGACGAAATCTGCCTTTATGACTCAAGTGGCCACCAAGCCTCCGGTCTTTGTGCTCTTCGTCGGCCATCCGGAAGACATTACCCCCGCCTACCTAAAATATCTGGAGAACCAACTCCGCGAGAACTACCTCTTCACCGGCACCCCACTCCGCATCATGGTCAGGAAGAAGTAAACAGACTCGGCCCTCGCTTCTAGACACCCCTCCTCTGCGGCGCGCAACGCGTGCAAAGTTCACCTGACAGATCAATGGGTATTGGCTGTCCTATTGGGGAAAGTGTGGAAGAGAGCCTTCGGGAATCCGATATGAACCGGGAGGCAGCACCTCACGACGTACAACCAGTCCCATGGAACCATGGCTCGATCACGGAAGGGATGTGGACACAAGCGCCCGCTCTGGACCATAAACTTGCCGGCAAATGACAAGCTATTTAGTTGCCTGATGTTCTCATCGCACCCCTTGCGCCGTTGCACCTCGGACTATTTCGCAACCGATTCGACTTTTCTTCTCTCATGAAAGATCAAATCTGCTTTCAAGTTGACTCCCCTTCTGACCTCATGTTATTCGCATAGAATAGCTTTGGGCCGTTGGGAAGCTGATCACCCCATTGCCAGTTCAGCACGAGAGGGAGTCTCTATTTAGATTAGACAGAACCCAACGCTCACCTCTACCCAAACCTAGCCACTTCGCTATGGATCAATTCGGACAGGCTCGACAATTACTGCTCGCAGTATTTCTGATGGGAGCCGTGAGTGCTGGCTGTGCCACGGTGAGTCACGCGGACGGCGACAAGCTTCCCTCCGAACCGCCCCTTTTGGAGGTTCAACTCGATTCCTCGACCATCCTTCAGGCCCAGACCGACGAGACTTTGCCCAAGGAACCGGCGGCGGATGAGATTGTTCCAGCACAACCGCAGACCGAGTTGCCGCCGACCCTACAGCCGCAAGAGTTTGAGATACCACCCGCTCAGGCTACGGACACCACTCCGACTATTCAACCCCCGGTGGACAGTCCGACGCCTCCTCAACCAGAGCCAGTGGAACCGGCGCCCGCACGCGTTGACGTCAATCCATCCATCGAACTGACGGGTCGAGTCTGGCGAGCTAAACCAGGGATCGTGTTTCTCAAAACACCGATCGGGCTCATGTCGCTTAGTTCAAAGACCACGTTGAAGTCTCTCCCTGCCTCGCAAGAAGTGTCCTTCATGGTCCACGAAGACTATATTGCCATTGACATCGTGAGACGGACTGACGGGACCTTCGTCCACCGCTACCTCACCGGACCATTCAGGCGAGACAAGGAAGATAACACCAAGTTACTACTATGGACGCCCACCAGTGGGTTGCGAGCATTCCACATGGGCGCCTATGAATCCGCACTCACGGCCCCCAAGAACGGCGACTTTGTGACGGTGGAAGTGGACGGCACAGGCAACGTCATCGGTGTGCATGACCTTCAGTTCGATCTTCAGATCGGTCAGAGTGCCCCCCCGGGAAGTAAGGCGCATCTCTTGCTCACCGGCACGATCTCCAAAATGAAGTCGAATTTTATCTTCTTCAAGACGCCCATCGGCATCGTCAACGTCAACAGCAAGATCGGTATCAAGAGTGCCAAAATCGGGCAAACCATGACCTTGCACATGCATAACGACTCCGTCGTCGCAGATCTTGCAACCGCCAACGATTCGACTCTGATCCGCCGTTTCGTCACAGGCCCGTTGGATTTCGCCGCACCGGATCATGCCACGGTCCGACTCTGGACCCCTGAGGGAGAACAGACCTACCCTCTCGGGGTTGGCAAATCCGCACTGAACGGAGCACGGGAAGGAACCCCCATTACCGTAGAGCTCAACGGGCAAGGCGAGGTCGTTGAACTGCATCGGGTAAAGTAGGTCGACCCCTTCCTCGTTCCATTGCCGTCCTTCGTCTTGACTCTCTTTTCAATCCCCCCGTAGACTGCGCGGCGTATGCCTACATCACCCATGACACGTCACCGGCCGGAGGAATCCTCGGCTCAGACACGATCGGCGAGGGATTTTGACACCCTGTACAGAAATCATGTGGATCTCATGTATCGTTTCGCTCACCGTTTGTGTGGTGAAGTAGAGGCAGCCAAGGATTTGGTTCAGGAAACTTTTTTGAATGCCTATCGAGGGCTTGACGAGTTCCGTGGTGATGCTCAGATTTCGACGTGGCTATACACAATCGCCTCGCGGGCCTGCCTCCGTATGCGACGGAAGCGGAAGGGGGCGCCTGATCGAGAGTTATCCCTCGAGGAATTCATCCCCACATCCGACGGTGAGTTTCGGTTACAGATTCCGATCGATGGCCTGAGCCCCGAGGCCGCACTCCACAATAAACAGTTGCGAGAAGCGCTCGATACCGCAATCAATCAACTACCGAAGAAATATAAGATGGTCTTGGTGCTCCGCGATATGGAAGGAGTCAGCGCCAAGGAAGTTGGAACCATCATGGGGTTGAATGAACGGGCAGTAAAATCACGGTTACACCGGGCTCGATTGTTTGTACGCCGTCAGTTGAGCGCACGGGGGCTTGGCGAGCCACTCACCGACCATGACCATACCCCAGTGCGAGAGCGGAGGAGTGCTTCACATGGCACCAGGTAACAGATCTAAACGACAACAATCTTCGGCATCCACTCGGCGGAAGCAGACTCATGGAAAAGCCCGCTGCCTTCGTATCCTTCGCCAGTTATCCGCCTTTATCGACGATGAACTTTCCGGAAACATCTGCCAGGAAATTCGTCGACACCTGGGTGCCTGCCCAAATTGCGAAACCTTCGTCACGTCGCTGCGCCAGACCGTGTCGCTCTGTCGCCATAGCCCGACACCACCATTATCGGCCGCAAACCGGGCATTGATGCGGAAAACAATTCTGGAAACCACTCGCGTTCGCTAACCTTCAACAGTCTGACCAATTCTCATCATGACCATGACACATTTTCGTAGGTTACTCCTCCTCTTTGGACTCTTGACGACCGTTGGAATACACGTTCCGGAGATGGTGCAAGCCGCGCCGAAGCCCTCCGGCACCGAAAAGAAACACAAGGCCGTCCATTCCACCGCCATCGACACTGCCCTTCGCTACGCGACGGCTCTGGCCAACAGCGACAAGATCGCGGCCGGACAACTCGACTTTGCATGCCAGTACAACTCCGTGGCCGCTCATTCTGCGAAAGCAAGACCGTCAACCGCAAAGGAACCTTCCTATGAGGAGTGCTGGAAGTCGATCACGGTGGGACATGGTGCCTTCCTGAACCGTTCGGATATCGGGATGGATATCCTTTGGCCCAGCACAGGTCCTCTCGTGTTTTACGGGGATACGCTGGCCAGTGCCCAAGCCTCAGCTTTTGTGATGGATGCGCTCGGGACCTCTCCGCCCGGGACCGGCCTTGATCTAGTCGTCACAGAAAGCCGCACCATCCCGAACGGATCCTTCCGATTGAAACCGAATGGGACAGTAATCGGAGTACCCACGACGTTGGTCGGTCTCACCGTTCACTACCGTAACCCGCTTACCTCCCCGATTGCCTACGGGCCGGGTACGGCTCACTGGACCAGCACGATCAAACGCGAACGGCGTGCTATCAAATCCATCACCACGCAATGGATCGTGTTCAGCGGACTACGGCCCCATGGCTTTTCGCACGACACCGCCGTCGTACATCTCCCGGTGGACACAAAGTCTGATGTTCCAGGCATGGTCCAGGAACACATCCCCTTCACAACGGAGAGGAGCCGCGCCCTGCCCGACTCCATCGTCTGGTGGAGTCCCACCGACCAACCAGGCACACTGACAGCGGCTACGGCTCGAGCTGCCTCATTTCCAGAACTACGCGATCGCGTGGCACTCCTCAATCGCATTCTCCTCATCGACCCACAACAGACGGAAGCACTCACCGTCTTAACCAAGAATCTCTATGCTGTGCTGTTGCAGGACGCTGCCCGGAACCACCAGCTCCTTATCAAAGATCCGACACTCGCCCAGACGGTCAACGAGTTTTATTGGACGATCGCAGCCGCCTCAGACCGCCTGGATCTCTCATTAGGGATGGAGGTGGGCGGGTTTTCACAGCCGACTTCTGCAGATGTGCTGTACCGCCTCATACCGGCACTGCAAACCCTCGCACGCACCCATCCTGACCTATTGGAGAACCGCTTCCGGCTTGGGATGGCCTATCGTTGGAACAACGATCAGGTGCCCATGATCCAAACGTTCGAAGCCTTGGTCAACGACATTCCAGGCGATCGGAAGGGCCTCAAGGCTGAAGCTTTATTACAACTCGCATGGTCCCGCATCAACAAGGTGGCGTGGAATCGCATCCTGCATGACCAGGACAGCATCCGAGCGTATGACGACGCCAAATCCTCACTGGAGCTCGCTGAACGGCCACTCGACAAATTCCTCGCCGAATACACCATGGCCTACAGCATGATCTTCATGCCGAACTACGGGGATAAAGGTCAGATGTTACATCACCTCACCGGGGCCAAACACTGGTTCGATGAGATTCCCGGAAAAGACGATGAGGTGTGGCGCTACTTCCTCCACCGCGAGTTGCTGAAGGCCGTCCTCGATGCAGATCCGATGTTTCAGCCTATTCTGGCACCCACTGAAAAAACCTCAAGCTAGTCTCATAATCGTTGCTGAATCAGATATACAACGGTCGGTCTGATTCTCCCCACACTGAACGCCCATCGTGTGAAGGCGATGACTGCAACAAATGGTTTCCACGAGCACAAGCCACTCCCCATCATTCCGCTCCTCTATTCCGTTGAATGAGATCCTAATCGCGTATTGTCTGGACAATGGACGTGGATGAATTGGTTGAACTCACCCGGTATAGTAGCCAGAAAGTTCGAGACTGAGAAATCAACGGCGGCTGGCAACAGATTGTGGCTGCTCGCTGCAAACCCGACCTATGGGAGAAAACAACCTTCCTGGCCATGAACACCAAGGATTGGGTAGGGCTCATCGAAGAAGTATATAGGCTCGAAGATGACGACGACAGCTGGCTGAATCGTCTACTGGAACACGCCGCTCCTCTGGCGAAGCGAGGATTCTGGCCCACCATCGGCACCTACCACTATACCCCAAGCAACCTAGAGCTTGAACGGTCTGCCGCACTGGGGCCGACGCACGCACGCGATATTCTTGCAGCCAGTATGCAGGTGCAAACTCCGGTGGTCAGCCATTTTTTCCGCAGCGGGCCAGCCGTGACATCACTCAGCGAAGCGTTATACACACGTGAACCAGATCTCGCGACGGTTGTTCAGCAGATTACCAATGGTGTGGTCCACGATAAGATTGCGGTCAAGGGGCTGACAGGCCAAGGCAGCGCGCTCATCCTGTGCTGGTTGTTTTCAGAACGAATCGTACCGACCGCGCAAGAACGACACCGCTGGCAATGTGTGGCGAGCCATCTGGGTGCCGGACTCCGGTTGCGTGAATTCGCACAGAGGTTGGATCTCGACTCCCCTTCCGTGGAGGCCATTTTCGATGGATCCGGAAAACTCTATGAAGCCCGTGAGGGCGCAGAACGTCCGTCCGCACGCGCCGCGTTGCGTGGGGCAGTCTTCCGCCTCGACCAACTCCGAACCCGTCTCGGCCGCAATGATCCTGACCGAGCCTTGGCAGCCTGGGAGGGGCTCATACGGGGCCGCTGGTCGCTCGTCGACCACTTTGATTCCGATGGACGCCGCTTCGTCCTCGCAGTCAAGAATGATCCCAGGTTTCCAGATCCACGCGGCCTCACGCTGCGTGAGCGGCAGATCTCCGAATTCATCGGCCAAGGGCATAGCTGCAAGGAGATCAGTTATATGCTTGGGATCTCGCCCTCTGCCGTGACGAACTGCACGACGCGTGCAGTTCGCAAACTGGGTTTATCATCGCTCACAGAACTCGCAGCATTTTTTTCACCCAACGGACCACGAGCCACGCTGGCTGAATATGGAGTGCATGAGAACACATTGCTGATCGGCACCTATCCGCTCCTTCCTGCCGGTCAGGTTGCAAACCTTACAGACGCCGAACGAGAAATACTTGCAGCGTTGTTAATGGGCTCCACGAACCGTCACATTGCACACAGCCGCAACTGTAGCGAACACACCGTGGCCAACCAGGTACAGTCAATCTTTCGGAAAGTCGGTGTGCATTCGCGTAGCGAGCTGCCCATGCGGTTGCAGCGCGAAGTGTAAGACCAGACCAGCACCTTGGATCCGGTCGTGGGCTGCACGTGTAAAATTAACTATAGCGTCTCCTCACGCCTCCTCCTATTCTCGCCAATATGACAGTAGCGAATCAGATTCCGTGTGCCCCTCCTGTTGCGTTTAAGGAAGGGCTGATTCCTATATACGATGAAAGATCTAGTCATGGATGAATCATGGGGGACCAACTATCCAAAGAGAGCGATAGAAACAATAGGCGTGAGATGCGCTCTCCATACCATCAAAGCCAGATTCATCGCTCCAACTCTGATCATGATGCAGGCTGGCCTATCAGAAGCATCTTTCTAAACGCCCTGCCCGTATCTGAACAGATACACCGCTGTATCCTACTGAGCGAGCACCACCGTGGTTGAATGTTGCAGATTAAACGGATCTGACCATCTTGATAGCGCGGCTTGGAGGAATACTTTTTGCTGAAAGGGGCTACGGCGAGACGATTCCTGTATTGATCGTTCTCAAGAGCCGCATACAAAACATTTTTCCCAATAATCATCAACTACCGAGGAGATGCTTATGATGACCTCTATCCGGAGAACATGTCCATTGTTATCTTTCAGTCTGGCAGTCTCACTCGGAATTCTCATCAGCAGTACCGAACAAGCATGGCCTCAGACCTCTGACCTGCAGTCATCGTCCACCGGCATCAAAGCCCTGGTTGAAGAGACGTTACGACAACATCCAGATCTCATCCTTCGCGCGTTGGAGCAAGATCCGGTGATGATTGCAGACCTCGTGGAGCGCGGAACCGAGATTCGCAAAATCAAGATTGAGGAAGCTCGCTGGCAGAACGAGCTGGCAAATCCAAAAGTTGCGACCGTTGCGGAAGATCGCCCTATTCGCGGAGCACGTAACGCGCCGATCACGGTCGTTGAGTACAGCGATTTCGAGTGCCCCTATTGCAGAGCCGTATCCCCGACGCTGCAGGAAGTGTTGGTAGCGTACGGAGACAAGGTCCGTCTCGTCTACAAACATAACCCATTGAGCTTCCACGCCACGGCCGAACCAGCCGCGCGATATTTTGAGGCGATCGCACTGCAGAACGAAGAGGAGGCTTGGCGATTTCATGACCTCATATTCCAGCAGCAGCGGAACTTATCTCGTGGCATCGAAGCCGTGCAGGAAATTGCAGCGACACTGAACGTCGATCATGCACGGCTCGAACGCGAACTACAGAGCGACACAGTAACGCAACGTATTGCAGCTGATCGAGCGGAAGCAGAACGGTTCGGCTTCGACGGCACACCCGCGTTTGTGATCAACGGAGTGTCGCTAGTCGGCAATCATCCCAAGCGAGACTTCGATCGTATTATTAGGAAAATGCTGCCAGAACCACAGGCAATGGCTCACTGAGGAGTGAACCTGACGCTCACATTGACTGCAGGGCGAGCCGTGACTGACAAGTCCTGCACGCCTCGATTGAAAGGAACTAGCGATGAACATCCTCTGCATTGTTCTCTTGCTCGCATTCACCTCAGGCTTTGCATCGGCAGCAGACAATTTTGACGAGTTTCGCCTCAAGCTACATTTCGTGAATGGGACGAAAGACACGAGCAATGAAGACTTGGAAGGTAGTCGTATCCGATCGTGGATTGAAGAAGCGGAGAAGCAATATGCAACGAAACCTCGTCTAAAAATCACCTACACCATTGAGCGGAGAACCACGGTGGCCGGCCGGAACCTCTCCAGCCTCGCCTTTAACGGAATGGCGGAGTTCAATACGTTCATGGATGAACACTTTGACAATCAAGCCAGAACGGAAACGGAGGGACATCTCACCTTGCTCGTGGGTAACACATTGTGTTGGAACGATCTACTCGGCAAGCAGAAGTGTTGGGGTGGCTGGGCAAACTTTCCACATGACGTCAACCCCTTTAACCGCAAGAAGGGAATTTGGCTCAGCGAGGGTAGTGACAAGTATCTATTGACTCATGAACTCGGACACTTCTTCAGCCTCAAACATACATTTGAGCCGTATATTGGCTTCAATAAGCAATGCAACAAGGATTTTGCTAACAAGAATATCTTCAACTCAGATTTAGGCCATTGCAATTCGTGTAACGGAAAGGTCGCCGTACGGGATCGTAGCAACGGGAATCAGTACTACGTCTGTGAGGGTGGAGTGTCGAACGTCATGGACTATTGTTCCAGCCTGATCCCCGATGAGACAGGAGCGTTTACTGTAACGGGAACTGAGACATTGAACACCTGCCAGCAAGAACGCGCCGCCAACCAGCGACGGCAGTTCATGAATAAAGACGGTAAGGTTGACTATGTAAAACTCGCTGGATTACGCGGTGAAGGGCAGTGCGACGCTGATACCGACTGCGAGGATGGAGAGTTCTGTACTGCAGGGATTCTAAATCTCACCAGAAATGTCTGCAAACCCAAGTTAGACCGCGGGACGCTGTGCACCACCAAACGGCAATGCGCATCTGATCGATGCAGTTGGGGCGTTTGTGCAGACGCAGATGAGTGTCGGGCCGACTCAGACTGCGGCGCGGGAAACTATTGTGGAGAGCCCATTTCAGGAAAACGCATCTGCAAAGACAAGTTGAGCGACGGTTCCGTCTGTACCAAGGACGAGCAATGTCAGGCCGGTCGATGCAAGACGGGATTCTGTTCAGCGCTGGCTTCGGCCTCGATGGGCGAATCCTGCCGCTTTGACGACGAATGCCGAGAAGGCAAGTGTAATGCACCGGTCAGCGGAGTGACTAAAGGAACGTGTGTCTGCAGCAAAGACTCCGATTGCGGCGCTGGCAAGTGGTGCGACGAGGGATTCGACGCCAAAGTCAATGCGTGCCGGCCGAAGCTCGACAAAGGAGAGAAATGTGGTGCAGTCGGCACATTCGGCAACGACCATAAGTGCAAGTCAGGAGAATGCTCAGGCTTGCCGAACTTTGTGTGCAAGTAACTTGATGTGGGGTCTGCGTCAAGCATATTTCCGATAGGAGGGATTGTCATGATCGCGATACGAACAAGCTGGGTTGGGCGCCTCTTAGCCCTACTCTGTATGACTGCAATGTGGTCCCTCGATACGGCTTCTTCGGTCTACGCCGGCAGAGCAGCAGAGAGTGGGGAACCCTCTAAATCTCTCTCGAAGGTCGATCGGAGCAAGGCCATGTCCAAGGCTGGTGCAGGAAAGAAGGTCACGCCTCACCAAACCGACATACTTGATCGCTGCGAGGCGGAGGCACAGATTCTCATCAAGCCTTGCATGAACAAGACAGGTGACGAACTCGAAGCGTGCTCTCGCGCCTACGATGAGGCGGTAAATGCCTGTGTGAATCCAGGACCGCCACCAAAAGGACAGGAATCTCAGAATATCTATCGCATCCCTTATGCCGACGGCACCAATGTGAAAGTCACTCGTGATTTCAGCACTCACAACCCGATAGGTCGTTTCGACATGCATGGTAAGGGCGGCGGTCCCCATCGAATCGTGGCAGCAGCAGACGGAACCATCCGGCATATCGAGGACAGCCGATCGAAAAATCAGCATATCTGGAGGATCCTCCGCAACACACCAGACTGTTTTAATAACTATGTGTGGATCGAACATGCGAATAATGAATGGTCGAAGTATTCACACATGCAGTTCGGTACTACGACCACCAAGGCCAAGCTCAAGGTTGGTGACCACGTGACCCAAGGGGACTATCTGGGTGATGAAGGCAATGTTGGATGCGCCTCGCCAGGACATTTGCACTTTGAGATCGTGAAGATTGAGGTTGATGATTCCAACCCCAAAGTCGACGATAAAAGCGGTGACTTAGAGGACTATGACTTTGAGGAACAGCGCAATCCTCGCTTCTCCAACCTCACGGGGAAGGTCTTCACCATCAAGGATGGCGAAAACTACATCGCCGGTGGTTTGCCTGAGTGCCGAAAGGACCCGGATTGTCCGGAGGGCAACTATTGCAACGCCGGTGTGGACCTGTCCGCGAATCGTTGCATGCCGCTCAAGGAGGACAACGCGACGTGCGACGTTGCCGGCGGTGGGCACCAGTGCAAAAGCGGATACTGCAAGTTCGGCCGCTGCTACACGCCACACTCCGTGGGGTTCGGCCAGACCTGTTATGTCAATGATGCCTGTGCGGAAGGCAAGTGCAGCGACATCGAAGGACTCAAAGGGGTCTGCGTCTGTAAGACGGATGCAGATTGTAGCGACGATAAGTACTGTGATGCAGGCATTGACCTCAATCAGAACAAATGCATGCCTAAGAAGGCCGATAACGTCACCTGCGATGCAGTCGGAGGCGGACATCAATGCAAAAGTGGCTACTGCAAATGGTCAAAGTGTTACACACCCAGTTCGGTCGAAATGGGTGGTACCTGCTACAGCGATGACGCTTGCAGGGGTGGGAAATGCAGTGCGATCGACGGAGCCAAAGGAACGTGCGTGTGCCAGAAGGATACCGATTGCGACTCCGACGAATATTGCGATGGCGGGCTAGATATTAAGGGCAACAAGTGCCGCGCCAAGTTGGCCAAAGGCGAAACCTGTGGAAAGGCTGGATCGCTCGGCAATGACCACAAATGTAAATCGGGTGAATGTTCCGGTTTCCCGAAGTATGAGTGCAAATAAATGGGACAACACAACGTAGAACGACGGTGTCGACCAGCGATATCCTGTTGGTGGTGCCAAGGAGGAACTACAATGAAACCATTACTACTGATCCTGATAGTGCTGGGACTGTTCCTCATGGAGCCTCCTGTCCATGCGGATCTCTGTAACGACGCACTTGGGACTGTCAGACCGGTGACACCTGAACTCGTAGCGGAAAGCGCTTACTACCCAGAACTCTTCCCTGATACGGCATTGCAAGGGAACTTGCGGTGGGATGCAATCATTCTACAATGTAACCGCCAGCGAGACTCGAAGGGTCGTGAAATAGCCAAGGCCCTCGGCAGCGAGCGAGACACTGCGGAAAAGCGGCTTTTGAAGGCGGGAGATCTGGAGACTAAGATCGTAAGAGGGCATTACGACTTCGTCGGCCTACCTATCGGCTCACTCTTGAGCTTTAAGTATGTCTATGCCTTGAGTAAGACCAACGGGGTCTGGACCATGACCATCCCGTATCGACCACAGTTTAATGAGCTGATCCCAAACCGGGTTGATTTCGGTTTTTCACACGCCGGGCAACTGTACGATGCGTCCCAGATCGAGATGCCATCCACCAACGCCAATGTCCAGATCTTCACGCTCAAAGCTTCCCCAAAGTCTATAAGTTCAACCCTGTGCTCGACGACCACCTATTTCCCCGGTGAACAAGGCGCGTACGTCGATAAAGCGCTTTACCAACGAGATCCTGAAAACAAAGCGATCAGCCTGGGCAGGATTGACTATCGCTATGACAAAGACGGCGACTCCTATGCTGGCTGTCGAGTCGACAAAAACATGGATCTCTATTGGAGATGGGATCCTGATGGATCGCAGGCGGTCAAAGTAAAGCCGCAGGATTGGATTCTCGACAACTTCATTCGGACATCGGAAACGTACTGGAGCATCCCAGGTGTGTTCCAATTGAAACTGTACCTCAAAGGGCACAATGATGGGACTATTCCGTCTTCAACTCGCACCCTATTTGAGGACGGCGATCATCTACGTGTGAATTTCGCCACAAAGTTTCTCCGTGCGCACTTCAATCAAATGTACAAATCCAATATGTTTCAGGTGAACAATTTCTCCACTATGACCACTGACGGCAGCTATTGGCACGAAGTCGGGCATGCCTTCGGTTTAGACGACGAATATGGATTTGTCGATGCGGAGGATGGGCGCAAGAGCTGCCGCAATAAGCATTTCACCAATTTGTACCCTACAGCCGATTACCAAATGTGCGAAGGTGGCACCGATGAAAAGCGTACTATCTATCACTACATTGCAGTCTCCCGATACATCACGAAACAGACAGAGTGCAATGCCGACAATGATTGTAGCAGCGGCGAGTATTGTAACGCGGGGGTCGATCTCAAAAAGAATCAATGTATGGCAAAGAAGACCGATAGCGAGACTTGCGATATCGCCGGAGGTGGTCATCAATGTAAAAGTGGGTATTGCAAGCTCTCTCGCTGTTACACTCCCAATTCGGTGCCAATGGGTGAAACCTGCTATCTCAACGATGCTTGCAAAGAGGGCAAGTGCAGTAGCATAGATGGAACGAAGGGCACCTGCGTGTGTCAGGCGGATGCCGATTGTGGATCAGGCAAGTATTGTAACGCAGGTCTTGATGCCACCAAGAACAGTTGTCTGGCCCTGAAAAGCGATAACGAAACCTGTGACATCGCCGGCGGTGGGCACCAGTGCAAGAGCGGTTTCTGCAAGTTCTCTCGGTGTTACACGCCGAATTCGGTTGAGATGGGCGATATCTGCTACAACGATGATGCGTGCAAGGAAGGAAAGTGCAGCGCGGTAGATGGGTTCAAAGGCAGCTGCGTCTGCCAGAAGGATTCCGATTGCGGTACTGGGAAGTGGTGTGATGCAGGATTTGACATGAAAGGAAATGTCTGCCGAGCGAAGCTAGATAAGGGCGAAAAGTGCGGCAAGCTAGGTTCGTTCGGCAATGATCACAAATGCAAATCTGGGGAATGTTCTGGAGCACCCAAATACGAGTGCAAGTAGTGAAGTTAAATGGAACCCGATTTCGGTGGGTGAGACCTACAACCGGGATCATACAGGATCGGAGGGGGATGGGAGCAGGGGCGCATAATCCTTGCTCTCATTCCGCTTTCGCCATTTCGTCCCAGTGGGATGTGGAACAATAAAATTCTGAAAGCAATGGAATCAGTTCATAACGTTCAGAACCTCTATTGTTGATCAGGTCTGACTCTATTTCCTCCACTGTGAATTATTGAAGGCCGTCCTCGATGCCGATCCAATGTTTTAGCCTATCCTGGCTTCTGTGGCTAAAGCTAAAGAATAGTCACCTCATAGCGAGGAACTGCCATCGGCCAAGCCTGGAAGTTCGGTAGCGAGATCACACCATCATAAGGCCGTCTTCGGCCCTACCGCCTTCCGATGCCGAAAGGCGGCATACTCTTGCGACGCCCCTCTCGAACGCGAGGCTAGAACACACCACGTTCTATCTCCTGTAGATACATGAAGTCAGGCGCCTTGACGCCGGCTTGTCTCCGGATTTCGACCAGTTCAGGAGACTCGAAGAAGCGCCGGGCCTTGTCCAGCGAGGACCACTTGGAGAAGTGAACGATCTTATTG
>JAEURV010000087.1 GCA_016788465.1 Nitrospira sp.
CCGCATTCACCAATTAATGGGGGAGACAACACAGCTTGCCACACCGCTCACGAAGAAGCTGGCCTCCTTCAGCAAGGTGCTCACCGTCGCAATCCTTGGATTGGCGGCAGTCACCTTCGTTGTCGGACTTTGGCGAGGACAACCAGTAACCGAAATCTTCATGGTGGCGGTCGCCTTGGCCGTGAGCGCCATTCCGGAAGGGTTGCCCGCAGCGGTGACTATTACCCTGGCGATCGGCGTCGGTCGCATGGCACGGCGGCATGCCATCATCCGGAAGCTGCCGGCAGTGGAAACACTCGGCAGCACCACCGTGATCTGCTCCGATAAGACGGGTACCCTGACCAAGAACGAAATGACGGTCCAGGCGATCTTAGCCGGTGACCGTGTCTTCGAAGTAACAGGCGCGGGTTATGAGCCGGTCGGACAAATTAGTGAGGTGGTAGGGGTAAGGGGTGAGGTGATTTCTCCTGACGCCTTACCCCTCACCCACCTCTCACCGCTTCCGCCAGCCTTACGCGAAGTCCTGACAGCAGGCGCGTTGTGCAACGATGCTCAGCTTGTGGAGAGAGATGGACGGTGGACTGTCACGGGCGATCCGACAGAGGGGGCATTGCTGGTGGCCGCACGAAAGGGCGGTATCGATGTGGATCTGCTTGCAAGTGACTGTTCCCGACTCGACAGCATCCCCTTCGAGTCAGAGCGGCAATTCATGGCCACGCTGCACCGGCCTGGAGCAACCTGTGACGTCACGATCTATCTGAAGGGAGCTGTGGAAAAAGTTATTCAGCTCTGCGATCGGATGCTGGCGGCGGACGGAACCGAGCAGCGGTTTGATCCAGAGTACATCCTGACTCATGGTGAAGCCTTCGCCGAGCGAGGGCTCCGTGTGCTGGCATTCGCACGCAAGTCGCTGGCGGCTCATGCCAGCATGCTCGCCGATCGCGATGTCGACGGAGGCCTGACGTTTCTCGGTCTCCAGGCCATGATGGATCCTCCACGACCTGAGGCCGTCGCGGCCGTGCACGCCTGTCAAAGTGCCGGGATCGCGGTGAAGATGATCACCGGGGATCACGCGCTGACGGCGCGCGCCATCGCGAAGCAGATCGGTCTGGACGGGCGTAAGGATCACCGAAACGGTGAATTGAGCGCACTGACCGGCCAAGAGTTAGCGGCCATTCCCCAGATGGCGCTTGCGGAGGTCGCCGACCGCACCGCAGTGTTCGCGCGGGTATCCCCTGAGCAAAAACTGCGCTTAGTGGAAGCTCTACAAGCACGCGATCACATCGTGGCCATGACCGGCGACGGCGTCAACGACGCCCCGGCGTTGAAACAGGCGAACATCGGGGTCGCGATGGGCCGGGGCGGAACTGAAGTGGC
>JAEURV010000107.1 GCA_016788465.1 Nitrospira sp.
ACCCTGGCCTGGTTCAAGCGCTATGGGAAGATTAGGATCCGCACCGAGAGGCAGGCTGAGAACTACGAAGCCCTCCTCAAACTGGCAGCCTGCCTCATCTGCCATCGAAACCTATGAGGTCATTTTGTTACGCGCTCTAAGAACGAAAATCCCTAGCGCTCTGAATTGGGCGAATCCCTCCGTTCCGATAATGCTGGCCACGATGCCGAAAACGGCAAGGGGCACGACCGCAATGATCCAGTGAAGAATCTTGATCAGCACTTCGAGGAATAACTCAACGAGGTGTCCCATGGTCATGATGGGACGTTCCCGTTCTTTGCGCAGCGCCATACCAAACGCTACCGCGACAAAGATCACACCGATGACTTTTCCATCGTCCCCTAAGGGCCCAAGTAAACTCTTGGGTACATTTTCGAGAAAGAGCGCGAGCGGATTCGTGCTCTTGGTGTTCTCCTGATGCGGAGGTGGCGGTGTAAGTCCTGCCCCCTGTCCCGGCTGGATGATGTTCGCGACAGTCAGACCAACCGTGATCGCGACCAGCGTGTTCAACAGCAACAGCCGAGGAAGTCGTGCTGCGAGTGGCCCACCAAGCTGCGTCGTCATGAACGTATGGACGATTGCCGCGAGGATTAATGCCGGCGCCAACGCCCCCAAGAGACGCAACACAAGTTTCCCCGGCACCGCCAACGAAGCTGCATTACCTCCAAGTAGGAGGCCTGTGATGACACCGAGAACCAACGCGATCACGATGCGCGCATAGAGCGGAATGTTCTGCCATCGCTTAATCAGACCGGTCCTCGGTGCGACAGCAGCCGGTTGTTCCAAGGCTTGATCGTCCACGAGCTATTACTCCAATACGACCGCATCACCTACGAATCAATTAGACAAACAATTGCACATACTCAGATATGAGAGAGTAGAACGGGCGGATCGTACCAGATCTGCTTCGCGACTAGTGAAAAAGATACAGCGAGGTTAAGGGATATGTTGAAACAATCCGGACTCGGATCTCCGTCCAGATATGACTTCTTCCTGGTCATCCAGCTGAGACCGCAGAAATTGCGGAATCAGTAGTCAGGTGGGCAATCCTGAGGCAGCATACGGCTTATGAAACTTGTGCGACTGCTCCAAGAATCACGATCTACAACCTCAGGAGAGTGGCGCGCGTGCCTGAAGTGGTTGAATGCGTATCGAGAGGAACTGTCTGACCTTGACATCACTCCTGCGCAGGCGCGTGCCTTACTCTATCTTCAGCGCAATCCCGACAGTTCTGTTCAACAATGTGCCCGAGTGTTTGGTGTCGTTGGCTCAACGATGAGTCATCTCGTTCGGGATTTACACCGCAAGGGATGGATTACCAAACAGCACTCGCCACAGGATGATCGGCACGTGCTGCTCGCACTGAGCCCCAAAGGTCACATACTGATATGGCTGCTTCATAAGCAGCTCAATGTACGGCTCCCACTCACTGCAAAAGCGTCATAACTCGATAGCCTTACAGCTCGCCGGCCATTCTGATGGCCTTGATGGGACTCGCACTCGACGCTGGAAGGTGAATGTCGCCAGCTTTTGGTGAACCGTCGAGGGTTTCCCCCTCTCGGGAGTCGTGCCTCTTACCGGCTGGCAAGCTGCAACATTCCGTAGAGCATCCCAAATATCGCAACGAATATGTAGGCTTCAACAAAGGACAACATGATGGGTCACCTCTTTCTTGTGTTTACCTAAGCTCCTTATACACCTCCAAGATGAAGTCCGTATGATGGGAGCGTGAAGAGTTCTTCATACTCATCCGCGTGGCCCATGGTCCTCTCTCGTTCAGACCATTACTGCATTCATTGATACACCATCCAATATGACCGCACCCCGTCGCGGTCGGCGAGTACCTGGCAATACTTCACCGTCTGGCATGGACGTTCGCGAGAGCCCTCAGCGGTCTTGTCATTGCCGCGAGTATAGTCCACCACGTATTCCTTCCGTGATGTCGAACAACCGATCAGCAACAGCATCAACCATGCAAGAACCCCCAGTGCGAGAATATCTACATATCTTCTGTGAAGCCCCTGACCGGCTGGTGTGTGAATGAACATCATGCCCATCGTTCTCTCCTTCCAGTACGAGTGAATCTGACTGGGTATTGCCTGAGAAGCTGACGTGTATAGGCATCCATTTTGCCCTCACCGTGACAAGATCCAATCCTTCATCTGTAGGGGGCTTACCCACTCGTATGGGAGAGGCTCAGGAACCGGATGCCTGACCGCCCATATCTGGGTAGTCCCAACCCCATAGGTGCTCACCATATTCCCCCTTGACGGCAAGCGGCTCTCCGCGTAGCCTCCCGCCGGGCTTTGATCGGAAGGAGGAGATGACAGTGGAGGAATGGCTCTATCGCCTTATTGCGGGCATCGGTTTCGTCACGATCGCATGGCTGGCTTGGCTGACAGGGAGGCGTACTCGGCTGAACTGGACGACTATTGGAGGCAGCGCCTCATTGGCCTGGGGACTCGGTATCCTGTCCTTTTGGTTTCCAGGGTCCCGCTGGTTCTGGAGCATGATCAACGATCTGGTAGTTGCCGTCCTCACCGCCTCGCAGAAAGGCACGGTGTTTCTCCTTGGGCCTCTCGCACTTGGTCCCGGCCAGACGTTGCAGGATGGGACAGTCTCGATCGGGTTCATCTTGGCGGCGCAAGCGCTGCCGGCCGTCGTGTTCTTTGCCGCCTTGATGTCGGGTCTCTACTATGTAGGCGCCATGCAACTGATCGTGAGGTTGTTTGCCCGACTGTTTTACCGGACCATGGGTTTATCTGGAGCTGAGTCGCTCTCGGGCGCGGCGAATATCTTTGTCGGGATCGAGGCAGGCTTGATTGTTCGTCCCTACCTCGCGGCCATGACACAGTCGGAACTGCTCTTGGTGCTGACCTGCATGATGGCGACCGTGGCAAGCACCGTCATGGGCATCTACGTGTCGGCGCTGCAACAGACGGTGCCTCAGATCGCCGGGCATTTGCTTTCCGCGTCCATCATCTCGATCCCTTGTGCGGTGCTCATCAGCAAACTCGCATTTCCCGAAGATGGACAGCCCGTGACGCTCGGCGGCGTACCCTCTGACCCTACCGACGGGACCTCAGCAGCCGCTTCCGACAGTGACACAAACCTGCCGGCCTCCAACTTCATTGTCGCGTTGATCGATGGCGCAGGACAGGGCATGAAAATGGCCGTCGGCATTGCTGCGCTACTCATTGTGTTTCTTGGAGTGGAAGCGTTGGTCGACTTGGCGCTAGCACAGCTTCCGGCGATGAATGGCGTGCCTCTCTCCGTCACCAGGATCCTTGCCTGGCTGACCTGGCCGTTCGCCGTGCTCCTCGGTCTTCGTCCTGAGGAATGGCAGATTGGTGCGGACTTGTTGGGGTCTCGGTTTATCGAGACGGAAGTCGCGGCCTATTTCAAATTGGCCGCCGTGCAAGCCGCGTCTCCGCCGCCGCTCTCTCCACGATCCCTCACGGCCATAACCTATGCCCTCTGCGGCTTCGTGCATGTGGCCAGCATGGGCATCTTCGTCGGCGGCATCTCCGCCTTGGTGCCACATCGAGCAACAGATATCTCACTCCTGGGGCTGCGTGCCTTGTGGACCGCCTTTTTAGCGACCTTGCTGACCGGTTGTATTGCCGGGGCCCTCGCAGCTACGTAGCAAACGGCACTCACCGCTGTACCGCTCACGATTTCTTGGACAGGGTTGTAGCCGTGACGAACCCGATCTCCTTGACCTCGTTAGCTCAATAGCCCTCCCACCCACCACAGAGTCGTACAGCGGGTGGAAACTCTTTTAGTTGACGCGGCCCGATAAACAATAGACCATCTAGAAAACTCGTCGAGCCATGCTGTCGCGCGTCTATCAACAGAGGATTTGTCCAACAAATCGAGAGCGGTAACAGGACGGGTAACCCAGGAGGGCATCCATGTTCGGACCCATCACCATTCCATTTGGAGCCAAAATGCTGTTCAACACCGTGACACTGAAGCCCGGTGTGACCTTTGAGGATGTGGAGATCGCCGTCGGAGAACTCTGCGCAGTGGTCAAAGGAATCTACGGCGGAGAGAAGGGCGGGTTCATCGCTGGACAAGTGTTCAGGTTTTCCGGCTTCGTCTCGAACGAGGGGTCACTCTCTACTTCCAAAGCCGTCGACAACCACTATGTGATCGTCACCTATTGGCACTCGTTCGATGCGCATGAACGCTCCCATGCAAACGAGGTCTTTAAGAAGAAGTTTGCGAAACTCGCGACCATGTGTTCGGAGACCAAGGAGCTGGGGTACGACATGCTGTGGCAAGGAACAGCAGGAGGCCACTAACGGAAGCAGATCTTTTTGTTTATGTCGCATCTGGCAAGCCTGTTAATCCAACGGAGAACGACGATGAGCCTGATGCTCGTGGCAGCCATGACACTGATCGCGCTGACCGTGCCTACGTTCGCACAAGCGCAACTGGACTGCATCGTACCCACGCGCGAAGAAGGCTTCGACCAGAAGCAGCCTGG
>JAEURV010000172.1 GCA_016788465.1 Nitrospira sp.
ATCCCCGGACTGCTGAATCAAGCAACTGGAAGAATTGGGGTACGGGGTGCGGGAGGCTGTAATAGTTCGATACCAGGATCGTAATGTTCCGTAGAGCTCGGCATCGCTGTCCTGGCACGACGGGGTCATGAACCGGCGTGGCACCGAGGTTGGGACTCAGGACACCATCGTTATTGAGTAGCAGGTCGACGGCCTGGGCTACACGTTTTGTACTACCGGCAAGATCCGGATCGCTCCTGAAAAAATCATTGGCTCCGGCGGTGATGGTGACCACGGTCGGCCGCTGCTCTGGTTCTGAACAGAGTACCTGTGACACCTGATGATCGCGCAGATCCCAGCTTCTGCCGCCACGAACCCCTATGTTGGCGAAGTCCGTTTCCTGCTTCTTGCCGAACACGCCTTCGTCGTACAGCCGATAGACGTAACCGTTCGTGACGGGCATTGCGCCTTCACCGGCTGCGACGCTGTCACCCATCCCGACGTAGTAGCCGTTCTTTGGGAAGTTGACTTGCGCGAACGTGAGCGTGGGGATCAGGATGAGCGTGAGGAGCGGCAGGATGATGCGGAGTCGAGGTTTCATGGTTGCTCTCCTTGTGTTTGTCTAATAGCTAGTTCGCTATCGTTGCATTGACTAATTCCTCAGTAACGATTTCCGTCCCTTGCCCGTCAGCTTGGACCTCTAGTATTCGTTTCACAGCCCCAAAGTTGGGCGCAAACCACAAGGTTTGAGTCCCAATAACCTTGACTGATTGCGCCCCTGTGGAAGGAAACACAGTGATCGTTGTCTTGTGGACGGTTTTTGCAACATTCGTGAATGTGCCTTTGGGCACTGTGATATTTTCAAATGCCTCTACTGTAACCAGGGAGAGTACGTCGGCAGTCTCATTCTTTCCGTCCTTATCTAAATCTTGCCCAAAATTGACGCGCGTCTGCTTGACGACTTCGGATGTCACGCCGACATTCAGTGGAAAGAGAAGTTCACGAAAAGGAGTGATGTTTGGGGAGAGAGTATCGGCCGAATCGTTGTTGCCGTAGTTCAAGATTCCTCGTGAGTCCTTGAGATAGTAGACCTCTCCTGCAGTGCTGGAGTTGAGAGGATTGCTTTCTGCCAAGATGGTAGTGACTACTGACCCCACGGATTTCGTTCCATTGACCGTGACAGTGTTGGAGTATTGTGTGGTTGGTTGACCCGTTTCCGAATGGGTTCCCTGGAACTGCCAGGTGTTACCTTGAGTCAGAGGGAGGTAATTGCCGATGTCTCCGGGGCCTTCAGGGGTTTCTCCTGGACCAGCCGCTGCCAGGATAAATCCCGTCAGCCCAGTATCACCGGCGACGGCTGTCTTGATTGCTGAGACGGTTGCCTCGATATTGAGACCGGCGGTGAGTTGTTTAGCGATGGCGAGTTGATTGGTGGCGCCAGCGATATCACGAAGTTCCGTCACTGTGAACTGATTCAATGTCGTCCCCGATGTGAGAGTGATTCGTTCAAGGACAAGGCGGACGGCAGTTTCAGAGATCGGATCGAGATCAACGGTGGTTCCGGTCACAAAAGCTCGTAGCTGCGCTCCTGTGCCAGGATTGACCACACGGACGGCCAGATCGCTGGTTGGACTCAGGCCCAGGCTGGTGAGATTGAAAGAATATCGCCCACCGGAAACCGAGGTTGAGGCAAGAGGGGTAATCACATTACCGGCATCATTGATTCGGACCAGTTGAACCGGTGTGCCGTCCGGCACAGGGCTAAGGCCAGAAAGCGCCGCCACTGCATCTGGGAATAGAAGTGCGCTTGTCCGCTCCCAAAAACCTGGATTCGTGAATAGTGCCACCTGACCACCAGGAGCCTGCACGGTTCCTGAGACTATAAGCTGAGCTGATGGAGGCGGTGGCGGACTTGCTCCATCATCGCCTCCGCAAGCGGTGACTGTGAGTGCAAAACCAAGTGCAGCCGCAATAGTCCAGAAATTCTTCGTCCGTGTGATCATGATGACTCCTTATCAAGTCGAAAGACCATTCACTTATCAGCCTGTCAGTCCGTCAGTAGCTGCGGTAAACGACCAATTGTCTATTCGTTTGGACAGCGACGCCTGGTAGTGTGATCGCTGGAAGCGCAATGCCATCGTTGACACAAGACAGGAAGGAGCAACGTCTGTGCCGTCAA
>JAEURV010000175.1 GCA_016788465.1 Nitrospira sp.
TCAGTCGATACGACCGATAAAGACGCTGGCGTGATCGTCACACACTGGCTCGAAATCCCGATGCCTGGCCGAAAGTACGGCGCGTTTCGACGGGAAATCCCGGACAGTAAAGATCGATCTCGCCTCACGCTACGGGTCAAACGGGCGGACAACGCGACGACGGTCTTTTTCATCGAAGAACGACAGAGCTGGGTCATGCGAGGAGGGTCGCGTCTCTTCGGTTGGGCACCGACTGACCCATCCCTAGAAGTCATGCGGGACATACAAAATCGTCTTGATGCCAAGTTTCAGGAACAAGGATGTTCAGCCACCTAAATAGGGATTTGTTATGAGAAGGATCTTTTCATGCTTTGCGATTGGGGTGGGACTCTGCCTCGCTAGTCCCCTGTCAGTGAAAGCCGAAAAGGTATGGGATAACGATCTGAAACGCTATCTCACCGAGGCGGAGTTGAATCATGCTGAAGTCTTCATGTCGGAAGATGAGGCCATAAAAGTCATCCTCCCAAAATCGCAACGTGTTCGCAAGGAAGTCATCCAACTCAGCCAAGACAAGAAGGATCTGATCGAACAACGCATCGGATGGAAATTTCCAGAAGACGCGTTCGAAATCTATATTGGTGAGACCGGCGATAAGATCGACGGCTACGCCATGGTCCACAATACGATCGGCAAGCACAAGCATATGACCTATATGGTCGGTGTCGATTCGAACGGGACCTGCTCCGACGTCGAACTACTGGTATTTCGCGAAGCCCGAGGAAGTGAGGTCGGGCGGAAACGATTCAATGTGCAATATGAAGGCAAGACGGTCTTCGATCCAATCCGGATCAATAAGGACATCATCAACATCACCGGCGCCACCATGTCCGTCCGTTCGATCAGTGCCGGCGTCAAACGAGTGCTGGTCTTGGTCGACGAGTTCTATTTGAAGCCTGCCGGGATCGGGAGCGACACGCTGGCTGCCAAGAAGGACAAGGGATTCCTGCCGTCCATATTCGGCAATTAGGCAAAGCGGACCCAGCGTCCCGAGCATGCGAAACTTTAACCAGAAATTCAGACTACGTGACTCCGATCGCCATATCCGGTTGCTCTACACATTGTTTTTATTATTGATGTTCGTCGGATTTTGCTTCTCCTTTTTTTGGGCCCATAGCATGACGGGATTGTCACCACAAGGCATTGCCGAACACTATCGAGGGTCCGATGCAACTTTCGGCGAGCCCATGTCGTTTCGAGAGCTGGCGGAAATCACCCATTTTCACCTCTTCACCATGCCGGTCGTGTTCATGATTTTGATCCACGTGATGTACCTGACCAATGCCAGCCACACCCTCAAGGCCATCGTCACCTGGGCCGGTTTTGGTGGAGTCATGCTTGATCTGCTGTCGCCCTGGCTCATCAGCTACGTGTCTCCGATTTTTGTGGTCTCCATGCTCACCGGCGACACGCTGATGACCCTCAGCTTTCTGGTCATGATGATCGTTCCACTGTATGAAATGTGGGTGCTCAAACAGCCACTCATGGGAGGGAAACGACCACCGGAGTCGTAGCTCTACGATAAGTAAACACAGATCCTGTTAGCGGCCAGCGGTTGTTCACCCAGAGCCCGAAATCACACCAGTGGTTTCGGGCTCTTTGCTTTTCAGGAGGTAGCGTCATGCAGGTCCATGTTAGCGATCAGATCCAACCAGCCATCTTGTCGATTCAAGGCATGCTCCAGAAAATAGCCAGGCTCCATCTTCCTCCGACGTCCCAGTGCGATCTGGAGAGCATTCTTGTTCGACAAGTGGCGAGAGAGATCGATCGACTTCTGCCCTGGCAAGCTGGCCATAGTGAAGCCACAGCGGGTATCGCCGTTCAGGTTGGGCAAGCAATGGGACTGCATGACGAAGTCCTGCATCAGTTAACGCTGGGCGCGCTTCTCCACGATATCGGTCTCCTGATGCTCCCCCCTCATCTACAAACAGGGCGAGAATCGCTCGACGCAGATTCCTACACTACCATTCAGAACCACCCTCGACTTGGGTCCATTTTGCTTGAGCCATTTCCGTTCCTTCGTGACGCAACCGTCATGATTGCGCACCACCATGAA
>JAEURV010000179.1 GCA_016788465.1 Nitrospira sp.
CCTTTGCACTTCTCGATGCGGAGAGGTGCGAGAGTGGACGAATCGACATGCTTGGAAAGCATGCGTCTCGGCAACGGGACCGTGGGTTCGAATCCCACCCTCTCCGCCATACAACACCTCGTGTGTACTGACCGCTCCTTACTGTGTTGGGCCATCAGTGAGGACGACCAGGCACACCTCGAGTGTGGGCTGTTTTCATGGATTCAAGTTCGAGAACAGGGGCTGGGCCCTGTGCAATAGAACCCTGTGAACCCCGCTAGGTCCGGAAGGAAGCAACGGTAAGCAGCCAGTTCTGTGTGCCGCAGGATCACCTGGCCCCACTTCATCCGATATGTGGCAAGACACATCGCGTCAGTTTCTTCGGATTGATAGTTCTGATGTTGTAACCTGAGCACTTGTACACATGAAGAGAGCTTAGATATCAGGTGGACTACCAAGTCTCTGCGAGAAAATATCGACCCGGCACATTTGACGATGTGATCGGACAGCCTCACGTTGTTCAAACGCTTATGAACGCGGTCTCCACCAAACGAGTGGCGCATGCATACCTATTTTCTGGTACACGAGGCGTCGGAAAAACGACCGTGGCTCGAATCTTTGCCAAAGCCCTCAATTGTGCACAAGGGCCCACCAGCCACCCCTGTGACACCTGTGAGAATTGCCGTGAAATAGTGCTAGGAAACTCGGTGGATGTCATCGAGATCGACGGCGCGTCCAATACCAGCGTGGACGATGTACGAGAGATCCGCGAGAACGTGAAGTTCGCGCCGTTTCGTGGTCACTTTCGAGTCTATATTATCGATGAAGTCCATATGCTTTCCAATTCCGCCTTCAATGCCCTGCTGAAGACGCTCGAGGAACCACCGGCTCACGCAGTGTTCATTTTTGCGACAACAGAAATCCACAAAATTCCTGTGACAATCCTCTCGCGGTGCCAGCATTACAACTTCCGAAGGATTGCGAGGTCCGAAATCGTCCAACGACTTCGACACGTAGCGGCCCAAGATCAGTTGACACTGGAAGAGCGGAGCCTTATGGCCCTGGCTCGCGCCAGTGAAGGGAGCATGCGAGATGCTTTAAGCTTGCTGGATCAGGCGATTGCCTACAGCGGCAAGGCCATCAGTCACGCGGATCTTGAGCTGCTCTTGGGAGCCGTCCCTCAAGAACTGGTACAAGAACTCATTCGGGCCATTCTGACCCAAGACAGCCCCGCTGCTCTCACCTGCGTAGCGAGCCTACTAGATCGGGGACATGACTTGCGGGCATTCTGCTCAGATATCGTAGAACATATCCGTAATCTGCTCGTGGCATCAGTCGTTCCCAGCACGACGGAGCTCAGGAGTTTGATTGAGATTTCTGGAGAGGATCTTGATCAGCTTTCATCGGACGCCAAGACCGTAACGCCGGAACAACTCCAGGAGCTACTGGCTATCTTCATTCAAGCAGAAGACTCATTGCGATTCAGCACTCACCCCCGATTTGTGATTGAGACAGCCGCAGTGCGGGCGACACGGCTTTTGCGTCAGCGCCCGATCGACTCACTCCCCCCGCCACAGACATCTCCGTCCACAAGCCATAAGTCTGTAGGCAAATCAGAAGAAAATAAAGCCACGCCGGCTGCTTCACCGATCCGGAAACCGTCAGGCCAGGCTCATTTCCCTCTCAAAGCAGGGGCGAGTGAGCGTCCAGTACCCTCTTCTCCTAATCCCTCCTTGAAGCCCATAGTTGAACCAGCGACTGTCACCCCACCCGCCGAGTCCAGTCCGGTTTCTTCTCAACTCCCAACATTGCAGTGGGACTTGGTCCAAGAGGAGATTGCGGCGTCATTTCCAAACATTGCCCCTTTCCTGGAGGCCGGCCGGTTTGTTGGATTAGAAGGTGGCGTTGTCACGATCGGATTTGCCAAGCAGGCCACAGTGGCTAGAGCTCGACTCGAAAAGGAAGAGAATACTAGAGTGATCTCACAATTATGTGAGCGGCAGGTAGGACCGCCCATCCGTGTCCGCATCATCGAATTGACCGAGACTCACCTTCAAGGACCGACAATGGCCCAAGCACGGGCGGCCAAGGAGCAAGAACAGCGGGCGGCGTTGTTTGAACAAGCAAAAACAAATCCGACCGTGAAGCAGGCGCTCGAGATATTCGGCGTGGAGCTAGCCGAGGTCCGCACCATCGCCAAACAGGAGGCAAGCGAATGAAGAATCCTTTCGGCAATATGAACAACATCCTCAAACAAGCACAGGCCATGCAGGAACAGATGGCCAAAATCCAGGAGCAAGCCGCCTCCAAAACCGCCAGTGGAACGGCCGGCGGCGGGATCGTCACCGTCACAGCGAATGGAGCTATGCAGATCGTCAGCGTGGCAATCGACCCAGAGATTGTCAAGAGCGGTGATGTCGATATGCTACAGGATCTAGTCGTGGCTGCTACGAATGAGGCGCTCCGTAAGGCCAAAGAAATGATGGAAGGTGAGATGAAAGCCTTGACGGGTGGGATGAAGATCCCGGGTCTGTTCTAGCGATGGCAGTCGACCAGCAGGGCCTGCTCGCACGACTCATCAAAGAACTGGTCCGCCTCCCTGGGATTGGCCACAAAAGCGCGCAACGGCTGGCCTTTCATCTCATGAAGATGGAACGTGAGGACGCCCTACGGCTCGCCGATGCCATACGAGCAGTCAAGGATGGGCTGGCATTTTGTAGCCAATGTCGGAATATTGCTGAAGGGGAACTGTGTGAGTTTTGCCGTGATCCAAAGCGCGATCGGAGCAAGATTTTCGTGGTGGAGGAACCCAGTACCCTTTACGCCGTTGAACGGGCTGGTGCCTATCGTGGGCTCTATCATGTCTTGTTAGGTGCGCTTTCTCCGTTGGATGGTGTAGGCCCCGGAGACATCCGAGCCGAGGAACTCATTGAGCGGGTCAAACTTGGCGGGGTCGAAGAGGTCATCCTTGC
Source organism: Nitrospira sp. (assembly GCA_016788465.1). Taxonomy (GTDB): domain Bacteria; phylum Nitrospirota; class Nitrospiria; order Nitrospirales; family Nitrospiraceae; genus Nitrospira_D. The sequence goes on from JAEURV010000179.1 coordinate 2,952, forward strand.
AACGAATCCCACCATCGAAGGAGAAGCCACAGCCATTTATCTCACCAGAATGCTCAAGCCTTTCGGCGTCCGTGTGTCTCGTATCGCCTATGGCATTCCGGTCGGTATGGATATTGAGTACGCCGACGAAGTGACGCTGCTGAAATCAATCGAGGGGCGGCGAGATTTGTAGCCCCTGGTTACCGTCTCCCCTCGTTGACCCCCTCTCATTGAGGTTGATATAGTTTCTGTATCCATCAATATATCCAAATCATTGCTACAGCGAGCCCCTAGTCATGAAAACACCTCCCTCCAAAAAACAACCCGTATCGACCACGCATCAAGCAACCGGTTCGGCGAATGCCAAGTATCCGGACATCCGTCACGACCTTGAGCGCCAACGCGCGGCAATCCTCAGCGAGACAGGTGAGGTACTGACACATCGCGAGAACCCCGAAGCATTTCCCGATGTCAGCGATCAAGCCTCCGCCGAGGTTGATCAGGGCTTCTCACTGCGCATTCGCGACCGGGAAAGGAAGTTGTTGAAGAAGATCGACGAGGCGCTCGAACGGATGAATACCCAGACCTATGGAATTTGCGAAGGATGCAGAGGAGAGATTCCTTACAAGCGACTCAAAGCCCGTCCGGTCACCACGTTCTGCATCGAGTGCAAAACCCTTCAGGAACAGGAAGAACAAGCCCGAAGCTGAGCTGCATGTTTCCCTCCACCCCAAGAAGCCGACGACCCGACTTCCAGACCGATGAAACCACTCACCCGCGGAAACATGCTTAACGCTTCAAGGCCTTGATGCGTTCTTTGGCATGTACAATCCGATCTGCTTCCTCCGGAAGCCCTTCAACAATAGCGACATAGGTTTCGTATTCCGAGAGCGCACGTTTGGGATTTGTCGCCTCAGAGGCCTCTGCTAAGTTGTAGCGGGCCAGTGCATAATTGGGGCGCAGGACGATCGCTCGCTCGAACGAATTCAAGCCAGCGGCCTTGTCGCCAAGTTTGACCTGTACTGTGCCTAGATTATTCAGCACCTCTGGAACATTTGGTCTGAGTGTGAGTGATTGGAGCAACTCGGCTTTCGCCTGCTCCACCTGCCCCTTGACCAGCAAAGCCACACCGAGTTTATGCCGAGCTTCGGCCAGCCAGACCTTGTTTGTGAACCCACTCCTAATAGCTCTCTGATAGGCATCCACGGCAATGTCATAGTTCTTCTCACCGCAATAGGCGAGCTGTGCCGTTTGCCCTCGCGCAAATTGCTGCAACGAGGGGAACGGTTCCTTGTCCTCAGTCCCCTGGCTTTCCATAGTCTGGCCTCCGGTACCTTCAGCCGGCTGACGCAGGCGATCTAGAAACTCTCGTCGGTAGGGGGAAAAGAGTCTCACATAGGGGTCAATCGTGAAGGAGGCTTGGAGCAGGATCGGACGCTCGCGCAATCCAGTCACGAGATATTGTGTGGTGCTTTTTTCATCGCCGGTTTCCAGGAGCGCGCTGCTCTCCATGTTCGTTTTCGTTTCCAATTGGGCCACATTCAAATAAAACTCGAGGGAAGGTTTCAGGCGTGAAAGGGTATCACGCAATACAGAATAGGGGCCCAGGTCGAGCCCTCTGGGAAACGTGAAAAGTGCCCCAACCAACACCCCATCTTCGTCGAAAAAATAGGATTCGTCTCCGTGCGAGGTACTGCTCCTCCCGGCAATGGTGAATTCCTGACCACTTCCCCAGATGTGCGATGCTTGCGTCGCGAAGGGATACTTGTTCAAGAAGTCGGCCTTGCGCTCACAAAGCGCCGTCGAGGATAACAACACAAGATCGCTCTTAGAGGGAGGGAGCGGAGGCCGTACAGGAGCATCGGCGCCCGCACATCCCAGGGCAAGCCCCATTAGCACGAGTAGGCCAGCCGAGAGCCCGTATCGGATCGAACTCAGGAAGGGGCGCATCGGGAAAACAATACCACGATTTGAGAGGATTCGAGCGGAGAGGAAACAAAAAGCCCGCTCTTCCTGCGAAGGGCGGGCTTTAGCGGGACCCGATCAGTTACCTCAAACTACTGGCGCTGGGCATCCAACATACTATCTTCAGCCGTATACCCATGGAGATAGGGAGCATTGGCACCGACTCGATAGATCGGACGATTGACCACGTAATCAAACGCATGTCCAATTGGATGCGCAACAAAACCCAACCATCGAAGCGGATGGTCATTGACAGCCGATCCTGCAGCGGGGGAGGAATAGACCAAAGCGGTACTGTCTAGGATGTTATAAATACTCGTCGGAGGCGTGTATTCCCGATCAGTTGTCCCAGCACTCTGCTGGTGTGTCGTACTGCAGCCGGTTGCCATCAACAGCAGCGTTAGGACTCCGATGCCCGTCACGGTTCCCCTCATAATATGACCTCGCTTGTTTGGACGCCTCGTATTGGAATCTCGAACCAGACATCCGACAAAAGACAATGTGAAGTCTAGCCGACAACCCAGTTTCTGTCCAGGAATCGAGGGGTTTAGCAGGCTGTGGAAAAACTCGATGGCTGCCAACAAGCTGGGGGAAATGGCCCACACAGTGCGGACACGCACCTTCACCGACCAAGGCCGCACTCTCGCATCTTGCTGTAAACAAGCGACGCTTCACGAGATACGTTTCACACGCTTGAAATCGACCCAAGAACGCCGCTGTCAGCACTTTTCAACATCGGGTTAGGGGAACAGGGATGAAGTGAAAGGAGATGGTGGGCGATACAGGTATCGAACCTGTGGCCTCTTCCGTGTGAAGGAAGCGCTCTACCACTGAGCTAATCGCCCGAACCCCTGCAAAGGTGGAAAAGAGGCTGAACTCTAGCACTGCTTGTTGGGGGCAGTCAACGCGGGTGATGCTATCTCAATCACCTCGGTCAGCCTCAAAGGCTTACTCTTAAAGCCTCTAGCTTTCTCATGGCACTATGTCGTGAATGTTCTAAGGACCCTATGGAACGGATGGAGTGCGCTCTGACCCCAGTTCTACGTCCTTGGGTCATGACCACTAAGTACCTAAAGCCGGCCGTCTTAAGCTCACACGGTATTGGCCCCAGAAGCTCAAGACCTCCAATGCCACGCTTTTGTCCTTATCTGGGCGGCTCGACACAGTTTCAAGAGGCGCGGATGGGAAATCTTTTTGCACTAGCACTGGTCATTTGAGGAGCTCGGTAAGGCGCAAACCCTATAGGGGGTACGCGTCAATCGTCGCAGGATGTCACGACCTAGTAACCACACAATACACGGACTCTGTCTTCTCACTGCTCTCGGGGTTGCTTCCCTGTTCCTTCACCAGTCATTTGCCTTGACTTCGCTAAAACACGGTTTCTAGAATGACTGCCTTTCACAGAAAAGATGGGTACACATGAGAGGTGATGTCGTCATCGTAGGCGGAGGTCTGGCTGGGTCGGAAGCGGCCTGGCAAGCGGCGAATCGTGGCGCTAAGGTCACGCTCTACGAGATGCGGCCAAAAGAAATGACAAAGGCGCACAAGACCGGCTGCTTGGCCGAACTCGTCTGTTCGAATTCGCTCGGATCACTCGATCCCCTGAATGCGCCGGGTATTCTAAAAGAAGAGATGCGGCGACTGAATTCGCTGATTATCTCGGCAGCGGAACAAGCCAAAGTTCCGGCGGGATCAGCATTGGCTGTGGATCGGGATGTATTTTCGCAGCACATTACCCGCACGCTGGAGGGCCATCCGAACATCCGCATTCTCCACGAGGAGATCGCGGAGATTCCAGCAGACTGTGTCTGCATTGTCGCCACTGGGCCCTTAACATCAGATGCACTCTCTCAGTCGATCCGCGCAGCGACGAAGTCCGAGCATTTGTACTTCTACGACGCCATCTCACCGATCGTCGATGCCGACTCGATCAATATGGATATCGTCTTTCGCGCCTCTCGTTATGACAAGGGCGGGGATGATTATTTAAATTGCCCCATGACGACAGAGCAGTACAATACCTTCTATGGTGCCTTGATGGCGGCTGAGAAGGTCCAGCCCAAAGAATTTGAGAAGACACCTTATTTTGAGGCCTGTGTGCCGATTGAAGTCCTGGCCGAACGTGGCCGTCAGACGATGCAGTTCGGTCCCATGAAGCCAGTTGGACTCAAAGATCCTCGCACCGGAATCGAACCGGCTGCCGTCGTCCAACTACGAACGGAAAATATCCATCGGACCTGTTACAACCTTGTAGGCTTTCAGACCAAACTGACATATCCAGAGCAGAAGCGTGTGTTTCGCATGATTCCCGGTCTCGAACAGGCTGAGTTTCTCCGCTATGGCAGTCTCCATCGCAACACGTTTATCAATTCGCCCCAGCTGCTGCTGAACACGTTACAATTTAAAGCCCGCGCCTCCCTCTTCTTCGCCGGCCAGCTCGTCGGGGTAGAAGGCTATACGGAGTCAGCCGCCATGGGTGGTTTGGCCGGGATCAACGCCGCGCGGGCCCTCACTGGACAACCCTTGATTACACCCCCTCCCACGACAGCGCATGGGTGTCTCGTCTCCCACGTCGCCTCATCGGATCCTCGCCATTTCCAACCGATGAACACCAACTTCGGCCTGTTTCCTCCCTTAGCAACCCGGGTGAAGGATAAAGAGAAAAAGCGTCGTGCGCTGAGTCAGCGAGCCCTGGAGGATTTTGACGCATGGATGACGCAATCAAGGCTTTCGTAATGTACCTCCAGGTCGAACGCAATGCGTCCCCTGAGACGATCCGCAATTATCGTTCCGATCTTCAGCAGCTGACTGGATTCCTCAGAACCACGAAGAAGGACTCTTCGTCCATTCGTGTCGACTCGATCACGAGCGATGAGATTCGAGCCCATCTCCACTCATTGGATCGCAAAGGTGAGAAGGCAGCCTCCCTGGCCAGAAAATTAGCCAGCTTACGTAGTTTCTTCCGATTCCTTCTCCGTGAAGCGCTCATCAAAACAGATCCGACTGAGACGCTGAGGAGCCCGAAACTGCCCAAACGTCTTCCCCGTGTGCTGACCAAGGATGACGCGGCGGCCCTCATGACGTTTCCTTCAGAGTCGTCGCCCCTCTCTCTCCGTGACCGTGCCCTGCTGGAAACGATGTATTCAACCGGCGCACGTGTGAGCGAAGTCGTCGGAATCAATCTCAATGACCTCGACGAAGGGGACGGCATCGTCAGTGTGACGGGGAAAGGCCGCAAGGAACGCTTGGTCCCGATCGGCGATGTGGCACTGCAGGCAATCCGCGAGTATCGCCGGTCCTTGAAACCGACTCCTCGCAATCGCCATCCGTCGTCTCCGATGTTCCTGAATCATCGTGGCGGACGGCTAACCACCAGAAGTGTCGCCAAGATGGTTGCACGCTACTCCAGCCGTCTCGTGAGCGGAGCGGTCAGTCCCCATGCCCTCCGGCATTCGTACGCAACCCATCTTCTCGACGAAGGAGCCGACCTCCGATCGATCCAGGAACTACTCGGGCATGCCTCACTGAGCACCACACAAAAGTATACGCATGTGGCAATGGACCAGCTGCTCGCGGTCTATGACCGGACCCATCCCCGAGCACACACGGCACGCCCCCCACATGGAAAGGATCACAAGTCATCATGAAAATACGGTCGACGACCGTTCTTTGTGTTCGTCGTGATGGGCGAGTGGCCATGGGCTGTGACGGCCAAGTCACCGTCGGCACCACGGTCATGAAGCACAACGCCAAGAAGATTCGGCGTTTGCACCATGATCAGGTCCTAGCCGGCTTTGCCGGTGCCACCGCGGACGCCTTCACACTGTTCGAAAAATTCGAGAGCAAGCTGGAAGAGTATCGCGGGAATCTCACGAGAGCCGCAGTCGAACTTGCAAAAGATTGGCGGACTGACCGCATCCTTCGTCGTCTGGAAGCTCTCCTGGCCGTGGCTGGACGTGAGCAGTCGTTCATCATTACCGGAACCGGTGACGTCGTCGAGCCGGAAGACGGCATTCTGGCCATCGGCTCTGGTGGCCCCTATGCACTGGCCGCGGCCAGAGGATTGCTCCGCCATTCACAATTGGAAGCTCCGGTGATCATCACCGAAGCCTTGACCATCGCGGGCTCCATTGACATCTATACCAACCAACAGATTCTTGTTGAAGAACTTCGAGGATAATCCACAATGATGAAGCCGCTCACGACTGAGCCTGTCGCGTTAAATCTCAACAATCTCACACCCCGTCAGATTGTCGAAGAACTGAACCGCTATGTCATCGGACAAAAGGATGCGAAGCGTATGGTGGCCATCGCCCTTCGCAACCGCTGGCGCCGCCAACAACTGTCGCCCGACCTTCGTGATGAGGTCATGCCGAAGAACATCATCATGATCGGGCCGACCGGCGTGGGCAAAACGGAGATCGCACGACGGCTGGCTAAGTTGGCCGAGGCGCCGTTCATCAAGGTCGAAGCGTCAAAATTTACCGAAGTGGGCTAT
>JAEURV010000191.1 GCA_016788465.1 Nitrospira sp.
CGGGCATCCGAAATCATGGACGAGGTTGTGACGGACGACATGAATCAGCGGAGCCAACGGCTCATCGACGTGGCCGCCGACATGCTGGTGTCTCAAGGAGTTGCCAAGCGCAGCGATGACCGAGGGATTCGCTCACTTCGCGTCCGTCTAACTGACAGTTTTCACAATGGCCGAATCCACGGCTATGCATCGGCATTGGAACTATTCTACGAGAGACGGTGAGGGGGGAGGTGAATAGTGAAAAGTGAGAGGTAAGAAGTTAAAGGTGAGAAGTGAAGAGTGAAAGTAAGACGCGAGAGGTGAGGGTAAAAAGTGAAAAGTAAGGAGTGGGAAGCAAGCCTCTTAGCCTCTTTCATTTCACCCCTTCCATTTCACCTTTTACTTTTTTACCTTTCACCTTTCACTTCTCACTTTTTACCTGCTTGCGAACTGTCCCGCCACAAACTTGCCTGCTTTCATGACCCCCAGAATCTTGTCCCGGTCTCGAAGGATCTCGATCCGTCGAAGGGGATTTCCTTTCACGATCACAAGATCGGCCTCCATTCCACGCTTCAGAGTCCCGACTGAGTCTTGGATTCCGATTAAGCGTGCTGCCGTTGCAGTTGAGGCGATGATTGTGTCCATAGGGGACATGCCTAGGGCGACCATCCGTTCCAGCTCTTGAGCATTCTCTCCATGGTAATTGAATGGCGTTCCCGCATCAGTGCCCGTGGCAATGAACAGACCGCTCTCATAAGCTTGTTTGAAGGAAGCTTTGTGCCGCTTCGTCATCGCTTTCGCTTTCGCCAAGGCACTTTCTGGAATCCCGCAGCCAGGTCGGCAAGCTGCTGTTGTGGCTAAGGCGGAAAGGGTAGGGACCATATAGACACCGTGGCGCTTCATGAGTGCCCCTGATTCTTCATCCAATAACGTGGCATGCTCAATTGATCTCGCGCCGGCCTGAATCGCACGCTTCATTCCTGAGGCCCCATGAGCATGGGCGGCCACCGGTTTTCCGGCCTGACGCGCGGCATCCACGGCGGCAGCGAGTTCTTCCGGCGTCATTTGCGCATCGTCCGGTGAAGTTCCGGGCGTGAGCACTCCTCCGGAGGCGATGACCTTAATCACCCCTGCACCAGCGGATATCTGTTGACCGACGACTTTCCTGACCTGCTCAACCCCCTCAACCTCCTGACCGATGAACCGCGCATGGCCACCGATCATACAAATAGCCAGTCCGGACCCGACGATCCGCGGCCCGGGAAGGAGGCCGGAGTCAATGGCCTGTTTGAGAGAAAAGATTGAATGGTCACGAGACCCCACGTCGCGTACAGTCGTAAATCCAGCCTCAATCGTCGCCTGGGCATGTCTGGCCGATTTGAGA
>JAEURV010000193.1 GCA_016788465.1 Nitrospira sp.
CTCAAGCCGGTGATGACCACCAGCTTGTCCCGTGGAATCTCGACGTCGATGTTCTTGAGATTATGTTCGCGCGCACCCTTGATGATGATAGAGTTGCCCATAGGGGCGCGATTATAGCACCTCCGTTTTGTGCGAGGACACTTCGCCTGACCTGGCTAGCACAACCTACTTCAGTTTTTTGGATTTTCACCGATACAAGAAGGCCGGTCCAATCTCCCCCACGCACCAGTACCCGCTGTCCACTATGCTTGACGCATTAGGGCTATTCAAACGGAATATCAATCAGCTATTTGGAATCTGCGTCGATATTATGAACACCGGACGCTCGCTCCAACTGCTGTCGTCATCCATGCAGATTCTTGCCATTAATGGCGTCGTCCAAGCCGCAAAGGTCGGAGGCGGCAAAGGCCGCCCCATCTTGGCGCTCGTTGAGATTCTCAATCACACGCCTAGAGAGATTAAGCCCGAGGTAGAAGCCATCGAACAGGTCTGTGCTGAACTCGCTCGACTCACCGCCCACAGCTCCAATATCGTATGGCGATACTACCAGCTGATCGCCAGTGTGCTGGCGGCGATGCCCCACGACAGCCAGTCGTCTTGTCTTTCGGATAGGCATCTGCCTTCTCATCTGCGCTTCACAACCCCAGAAGACATCACCCGGTTGATGACGGACCCATCGTTCCAGTTGGGTGAGCCGCTAGAACGGGTCAACCGAGGATCCATCGCGGCAATCTGCCAGACGAACCTGACTGAACTGCATGCACGACTGAGCGAAGCCTTGCGCTGTCTCAATGAAACACGCCGTGCGTTGCACGGCCTGAAGATGATCGGCCTCACCGCCCGCTATATGGCCTTTTGCATTGCCTCCGAAGCCGCTGCACTGGGAGAGGCCGGCATGAACTTCAAGGCACTCGCGGCAGAGATCGGTCATGTGGTGGACGAACTGGACGCCAGAACGCATGCCATGAAGAGCTCGATCGACAGTGGTCAGGGCTTGGTGGAGTTGCTGCTGCAAGGAAATAGTGATGCAAAGTAAAACTCTCTTCAATGAAAACGGTCATCAATGGATCGTGATCGGTCGCGACCCTCATAAGGACGCTCACGTCATCGACACAAATGAGTACGTCATCATCAGTCGCGGGCAAGCCATGTTACTGGATCCCGGAGGCATCCAAATATTTCCCCAAGTCCTCGCCGAACTGGCCAAGTATGTACGCGTCCAGGATATCCGCGTCATCTTTGCCAGCCATCAAGACCCGGACATTTCATCATCGCTTGCCATGTGGCTCGATCTCAATCCGGACATCAAGACCTATTGTTCGTGGCTGTGGACCGGATTCATCAGTCATTTCAGCACCGGTACAGCCATTGAACTCAACGCGATTCCCGACGAGGGTATGCGCATCAAGATCGGCGATCTCGGCGTAGAAGTCGAAGCCGTCCCCGCCCATTACTGCCATTCTTCAGGAAACTTTTCGCTCTACGACCCTCTCGCCGGCATCTTATTTTCCGGCGACATCGGCTCCGCCTTGGTCCCCAGTCATGAAGCCGGCTTAATCGTGACGGACTTCGATCAACACATCCAATATATGAGAGGGTTCCATCTCAGATGGATGCCCTCGACCACGGCCTTACGGAGCTGGACACAGCGGATTCGTGCGCTGAAGCCCAGGATGATCTGTCCACAACACGGATCCGTCTTTCAGGGCGATATGGTCAACAGATTGCTTGACTGGCTCGACAGTCTTGAAGTGGGGCAATGGACCGGCTCGACCCGGACGAGCGATATTTCGAAGGCTGCTTAACCTACTCCGCTTGCACAACTTCTTCCGGCGCCCAAAATGAAAATCAGGAATCAACACATCTAACGCAACAGAGCAATTGTTCGATCCCCCTCCTGCTGCTCTCTCACCTTGACAAAGCTTAAAACCGGGTGCTACCACCGTGACATGGTGGGAGCCGAGCGTCGTTCTATGACTCCAGATCCGCAAACTCCGGCGAAGGTGGTGTCAACCTGGTCGGGCCAGGCCCGAGAGGATGCCGTCCAGCGGATGTTTACCTCGATTGCCGGGGCCTACGACCTGAACAATACGCTGTTGAGTTTTGGGCTCCATTACTATTGGAAGAAGATTACCGCCTCCTTCATTACCCCGGTCGGTCGAGGGACCGCCCTTGATGTCGGAGCAGGCACAGCCGACCTTGCACTCCTGATCGAGTCCCGAATGGGGCCGAAGGGCCGCGTGATCGCCTCAGACTTGAACCATGCCATGCTCGCTGAAGGCCTCAAGAAGATCGGGAACAAGGGCCTCAGCGAAAAAATCACCTGCCTGCAGGCCAGCGCGGAACATCTGGGGTTCGGTGATAATACCTTTGATGCCGTCGCCACCGGATTCTGCATGCGAAACGTCGGGGATCTGCCGCAAGCCGTGCGGGAAATCCGCCGGGTAATGAAACCCGGTGGTCGCTTCGTGTGCCTGGAGTTCTCCCGCCCGATCTTCGGCTGGTTGAGAACCCTGTACGATTGGTATTCTTTCAAGCTCTTGCCATTCATCGGCACGATCGTCGCCCGTGATCGTACCGGCGTCTATGAATACCTTCCTGCATCGATCCGAACATTTCCTGATCAAGAACGGTTGTGCCAAATCCTACGCGATGCCGGCTTTCGTCAGGTGTCGTATAAGAATCTCAGCGGCGGCATCGTTGCCATCCATATCGCCACAAAGTGAAGAGCAGATAATGTATGGCTGATGGTATCAACCACAATCGATCAATCTTTTTCCTGCTATACGCCACTAGCCATTAGCTATCGGCTCCACTATGAACTCTGTTTTATATATCTTCCTCCCCTGCAAGAAAGTTTATCCGATCGGGATCACCTACCTAGCAGACTTCATCCATCGACGAAAGCCGGACGTTCGTCAACGCATCCTCGACCTCTCGTTGTTTCCCCTCAATCAGCGCGGTCAGGCCATTCGGGATGCCGCGACGGAATTCAAACCGGATCTGGTCTGTTTTTCATGGCGCGATATCCAGATTTTCTCGCCACATGAAGGGGACTCCTCGCTGGAACATGCGTTCAACTTCTATTTCGCCAGCAACCCGATCAAGCGCGTTGCGGCGTCATTTGCCGGCATCAAGCAGCTGTATCGGTACTACAGCCATATCTATACGATCCTGTCGTATCCGGCACTGGTCCGCAAAGAATTCCCCAAGGCTCAGATCATGATCGGCGGTGGGGCCTTCACCGCATTCGCCGATCAATTGATTGAAAAGCTGCCGGAAGGCACCATCGGCATACTGGGCGAAGGCGAGGATGCCATCCTCAAACTCCTTGAGGGGCGCTCGATCAACGACGAACGTTATATCGTCAAAGAGGGGGGGCGGATCCGAAAAGGCTCCCAGGGTTCGCCTCCACTCCTGGATGCGCCGGCCGTCGACCTCCCTTATTTGACCTCCATTTTTCCGCAGTGGCGGGAATACCAGGGTGAATCAATTGGGGTCCAGTCAAAACGAGGCTGTCCTTATGATTGTGCCTTCTGTCTCTATCCCTATATTGAGGGCAAACGCGTGCGGTACCGGCCACCGGACATGGTCGTGAAAGATATCTCCCAGCATTATCATCAATGGGGGGCTCGTCGCTTTTGGTTTACCGATGCCCAATTCATTACGGGCAAGGAGGCCTATCCGCAATGTACCGAAATTATGGAGCGTATCATCAGTGAGAAGCTGGAGATCGAATGGTCCGGCTATATCCGCACCTCGTTGATCACGCCGGACTTCGCCAGGCTGATGGTTCGCTCTGGCGTCGGCGACTTGGAGGTTGCCATCACCTCCGGTTCACAGGAAGTCCTGAACAACCTGCACATGGGGTTCAAGCTGGAACGACTCTACGACGGCTGTCGCTATCTGGCGGAGGCCGGCTTCAAAGGCAAAGTTATCCTTAACTATTCGTTGAACAGCCCCAAAGAGACGGAGGAAACCCTGCTCCAGAGCGTTGAATCGTACAAAGTGGTGGCCTCCATCCTCGGCGAAGAACGAGTATTCCCCTTGATGTTTTTTTTGGGCATCCAGCCGAATACCGATCTTGAACAGCGACTATTGGAAGAGGGATATCTGTCGGCCGGCTACAACCCCTTGATGTTGACACCTTCCAGCATCCGAAAACTCCTCTATAACCCGGCGCCATTGAATTCATTTATCGCCAAAGCGTGCCTTCGTGCCTGGGAACGAAAACAAGGAAGCCGTGATCCTCGCAAATGGACCGGCTCCCTCTCGCAGACCGCTGACCAGTCAACCGCCTATGCCGATAAAAGCTTGGGCAAGGGGATTGAAGGCAACTCAGGGCGAGACGCCCTCCTCTCCCTCGAAGAGATTCTTCGTTCCCGCCGACCGGGTTCAGCCCCTTCGAAGACAACTGAACCGCAAGCAAGTTCAGCCAGTTAATTTTGGGAGGGACCATGGTCTGATGGTCATAAGGACGGACTGACGGTCTTGCCCTCCGATGGCTGATGATCAGAGACTATTGACCGCTCTGCGTCTTGCATTCCAGTTTCAGCCGATGCTATCATTCCGCTTCTCCAGAGGCTGGGGGATCGCGTCAATCGCCTGGTTTTTCAGACCATTGCGCTTCTGAACCTCTCTTTAACTTGCGCCTTAAGGAGGCGCCTCAATGTATAAGACGATTTATATTCCGGTCGATAATTCCGACCATTCAAATACAGCAGTGGATATGGGTGTCCACCTGGCAAAGACCTTCGGCTCCAAAATCGTGGGCAGCCATGTCTACGCCGCGAAGATGCATGACAAGCGCTTCAAGCAAATGGAAGCCGGTTTGCCTGAAGAGTACCATGATGAAACGGAGCTTGACCGGCAACGTCAAATCCATGATTCGCTGATCACACGCGGTCTCCAAATCATCACCGACTCCTATCTCGATTACGTCGATAAGAAGTGTAATGAGGCCAATCTGCCGATCGAACGGCGATCGTTAGAGGGACGGAACTGGAAAGTTTTGTCCGAAGACATCAACACCAACGGCTACGATCTCGTCATCATGGGCGCGTTGGGCGTCGGAGCCGTCAAGGACAGCGTGATCGGGAGCAACACAGAACGTGTCGTTCGCCGTGTTCGCAACTCCGATATGCTGATCATCAAGAACACTCAACCAGTCACGGGCGGCAAGATCGTCGTCGCCGTTGACGGGAGCCCCTATTCGTTCGGTGGATTAATGACCGGTCTCGCGCTTGGAAAGGCGCTTAATATCCCGGTTGAGGCGATCTCCGCTTTCGATCCCTATTTTCACTATGCCGCCTTCCACAGTATTTCCGGAGTGCTTAACGAAGAAGCCGGCAAGGTGTTCCGATTCAAGGAGCAAGAGAAGCTGCACGAAGAGATCATCGATAGTGGTTTGGCTAAGATCTATCAATCTCATCTCGACATTTCCCGGGAAATTGCTCAAGCGGAACAGACCGACCTCAAGACGACGTTGCTGGACGGCAAAGCATTCGAAAAGATCATTCAGTACGTCCGCAAGGATATCCCTGCCTTGTTGATCGTCGGACGCATCGGTGTCCACAGCGACGAGGATATGGACGTCGGCAGCAACACCGAGAATCTGCTGCGGAGTGCACCCTGCAACGTCCTCATTTCCAACCGAAAATATGTTCCCCCGATCGACACACAGGCCGAGTACACCATTGCCTGGACGGAAGAAGCGTTGCGGCGGATGGAAAAGATCCCGGTCTTTGCTCGCGGCGTGGCGAAAACAGCCATTCATCGATACGCTATTGAGAAGGGACATACGATTATCAGCAACACAGTGGTAGACGCTGCGGTGGGACACATTCTTCCGAAAGGCGCCATGGACGCGATGCGGGCGCTGGGAGGAAGCTTGGATGCCGCAGGGATCGATCGCGACAGAATGCAGGCGGACGAAGGCGTGACGAAAGACCTCATGGGTCCGACTTTAAGCGGCATCATGACCCAGATCGTGGAAGAGAAGCCGAAGGAAATCAGCCCATCGACGCAGGCCTACCTTGACCGCATGGCACAAACCTATTTTGTGTGTGACGGGTGCGGATACATCGGGAAAGGTGATACGCCCGTCAAATGCCCCGTGTGCAGTGCCGACGGGACCAAATTCAAACAAGTTGATAAGAAGATTTTTGAAGTCGCGGCAACTTCCGAAGGTGAGCTGGAAACAGACGTGGCCTACGACGATGTACCGATGCAATGGACCAAGGATGCGAAAGAAGCGATCCGTGCTGTCCCTGCAGGCTTCCAGCGGAGACGGGCCAAGGCGAGGATTGAAAAGACCGCTCGGAAATTGGGAATGACTACCATCACGCTCGAATACGCGGCCCCGATGATCAAAGAAGCGGCATCGGAAGATTACACACCGATTTTTTCAAACAAGGGTACCGGAACCGCTCCGGTGGCGGAAGGGATGCTGGCTGCAACCAATGGGAATGGAACAAACGGCCACGCTGAGAGCGCGTCGCCCTACACCTGGACCAGCGATGCGCAGGCCAGACTGGACCGTGCACCGGAAGGTTTCATGCGCGATTGCACCAAAGCCCTGATTCTCAAGCATGCCGAAAAGATCGGCGCGACCGTGATCACACTCGAGGTCGCGAACGAAGGCATTGAACAAGCAAAGGGCTACATGGCGGAAGCAATGAAGACGGGCAACCTCAAAGACATGATCGCCGACCTGACCGGCAAGGGAAGTGCCTAGCGCTGGGTGCTGAATCCTGAGTGTGGCGGACGTCGTTCGAGACCCTTTCCATTACTCAGTCCTCAGTCCTTAGTCCTCAGCACTAACGCGCATGGGCAAATCACTTCCGATTTTTAACGGCCTTTCAGAAACGCTGGGCTCATTGCAACAACAAGTCGCCCGGTTCGTTTCCCCGACTCCCAACACGAACGACAGCCCCTTCGACGGACGGACCGTCGACGACTTCAAGCCCTACCTCGTCGCACTCAACCTGACCAAGCGCTGTAACCTTAAGTGCGATCACTGTTATCTCGACGCTACGACAAAAGCTGCAGGTGGGGATGACGAACTCACAACCCAAGAATGCTACCGGTTGATTGATCAGATCGCACAAGTCAACAAGGGATGTCTCCTGGTTATTACCGGTGGAGAGCCGCTGGTCCGTCCCGATATTCTTGACATTGCGCGCTACGCCGTAAAGCTCGGCTTCATGGTGGTCTTTGGAACCAACGGTATGCTGATCGACGATCAGATGGCCAAGACTCTTGTGGAGATCGGCGTCATGGGCGTCGGAATCAGCATCGATTCGCTGAGTGCCGCCAAGCATAATGCCTTTCGTGGTGTCCCCGGCGCCTGGGAAGCCGCAGTTGCAGGGATTGAAGCGAGCAAACGAAACGGGCTGCAGTTCCAAGTGCATTTCAGCGCGCAGCCGATGAATTACAAGGAACTGCCGGAAGTGATCACCTGGGCTCACCAGCTCGGCGCCCGCGTACTCAACGTCTTCTTCATGGTATGCACAGGCCGAGGCGAAGAGCTGACAGATATCACCCCAGCTCAGTATGAAGAGGTGCTTGGCTATCTGATTGACTGCCAGGATAGCTACAAAGGCATGCTGATCAGGGCCCGTTGCGCCCCACACTTTAAACGGCTGGCCTACGAGAAGGACCCTAACTCACCGATCACCAAGGCAACCGGATACATGGGAGGCGGATGCCTCGCCGGTACGAACTATGCTCGTGTGACACCGAACGGCGAACTCACTCCTTGTCCCTACATGCCGCTGTCGGCCGGAAACTTACGCCAGCACAGTTTCGTCGATCTGTGGGAACGCTCGGATATCTTCAATTCATTCCGCTATCCTGAGTTGAAGGGGAAATGCGGCGATTGTGAGTACAGCGATATCTGCGGCGGTTGCCGTGCACGCCCCTACGTCGACCATGGAGATTGGCTGGATGAGGACCAGTGGTGCCTGTACGAACCGAAGGGCGGCGAAAAAATCAAGGTCGCCTTCAACGTCTCTGAAGAAACAGAACTCACATGGGATGAAGCATCGGCGCTCAGACTGAGTCGAATCCCTTACTTCCTCCGTGCCATGGTCAAAAAGGGTGTGGAAAAGCACGCTCGTGAAAACAACATCTCGCTGATTACGATCGAACTGATGGAGGAATTGCGGAAAAAGCGGTTCGGCAACGACGCGCCGGTGTTCAAGTTCGACGTAAAAAGTGAGAAGTGAGAAGTGAGAAGCGAAACGTAATACACCTCATTTCTTGCATATATAAGGGAATCCCAACCTTTCACGTTTCACCTTGTACCTTTCACACTGCTAACCATGGACACTCTTGATAGCATTGCAACCGATCTCAATATCCTGATTCCGATCATCAATCACTGGTTTCATTTGCTCTCCGCGGTCATTTGGATCGGCGGTTTGGCATTTCTCGTGATGGCGGTCACCCCGGGACTTGAGAAAGCCGTTCCGAAGGACCAAATCAAGCCCATTACGGATATTTTTTATCGACACTACAAGAAAGTCGCCGGCCTTTTACTCGTGGTCTTGCTGTTCACGGGGGGAGTCAATCTCCACTACGTCAATCAGGTCATCATTTCACAAACAGGCAATGGGGTGCAGCACCACTCCAAGTATCTCATGGTCTTCATGATTAAACTGCTCCTGGTGCTGGGCCTCCTCACCCTGTTTCTCTACACCGTCATCTTCAAGTCAGATGATGAGGCTGACGAGGGAGAGTCCTATGAGGCCATTCCCTTCCAGAGAGCAGCCCTCTGGATGGGATTCTTCATCATTCTGTGTGCGGCCGCCATGAAACATCTGCATCAGTAGCCCC
>JAEURV010000200.1 GCA_016788465.1 Nitrospira sp.
ACCGGCTGCATGTCGAATAATGCTTAATCCATTCAACACCGCCGCTCGTGAGGCCTCCTTCCCCTGTTCGATCGTCAATTCCTGGCCCAACTTACCCGTCATGATGAGCTGGCCATCACGTGACGGCAGGACACCAGAAAGAAACAAGAGATCACCAACCCGAACGACCGGCACGTAATTCGCTACCGGTTTCGGCGGATCCGGCAGCGTCACTCCTAACTCTTTTAGTTTCGCTTCAAACGACACGCCCTTCTTCCTTCCTGTAACGTCCCAGTTTCATGTTTCACGCCTTCCCTTTCACCCCGTACTTTTCACCTTTCACTTTTTACTTCTCACGTTCACTTCTACCCAGATTTCAATGCACTCAGAAAACTCTCGCCGTGGAGCACCCGATCAGCACCCAACGCGTCGGCGATCGTCTGCCCCACGTCCGCAGCCGTTGCCCTTGTCCCTAGATCAACACCTTGAGCCAGCTTCGGACCGGTGACACAGAGCGGAACATATTCTCGCGTCGAGGTCTTGCCGGATAATGAGCCGTCTCTCCCATGATCCCCGGTTACAATGACCATATCGCCAACGCGTAATTTTTCAAACAACTCCGGCAAACGACGGTCAAACTCCTGCAGAGCCGTGGCCATCTGCGCCCTGTCCTCAGACCACAGGTCCACGCTAGCGGCAAGAAGCCCGCGCGGCATCTTATTCAACATCCCGACTACTTCCTCCAACCCCGCAATCCCCGATGCAATCGGAAAGGATTTTGTAAACCCACGACCGTTGAAGAGATCATACACTTTCCCAACCCCCATCGCGATCTGGCCGGATCGACTCAACACATCGAACATCGTGACAGCAGCCGGCTCATGCACACAGTCCTTACGGCCGACAGAAGGACGAAGTCGATCATGTCCTCCGCTCACCGGTTGCGCGACAATACGAAGGAGAACGCCTGCCTCCTTTGCCGCTTTTCGAACCTCACGGCAACGATGGTGAAATTCAGACACGGCCATGATGGATTCATGCATGGCAAGGAAGCAGGTGTTGCCTCCATCGGTCCAGAGTATCGGCGCTCCCGTCGCCATATGCTCCACACCGTACCGACGGAGCATGACCTCTATCAACGCTACCTCTCGACCGATCGATTTTCGGCCGAACACCTGTTCGATCATATCCACGATCGACGTGGGTACACCGGAACGACAGACCGCCGGCGCTTCGGACTCAACCACCCCGCTCATTTCCCAATATCCCACCACAGAATCTTTTCCTGCCGATGCAAAGGCCAGGCGTCCAAAGCATCCGCTCGGCTGTCCCATAGACCGCACACCCTTGATCGGGGCGATATGGCCCAGTCCAAGCATTTCTAGGTTCGGTAGACTGAGCCCTCCAACGGCCTCGGCAAGATGGACAAGCGTGTTCGCCTCAGCATCGCCGTAGTCTACCGCATCCGGCAACGCGCCGACCCCACACCCGTCCAGTACAAGGAGGATGACTCGTTTGATCATCGATTTACTCTAGCAAATCACTGTCGGCCGACATAGAGACGTATGGAACCATCAAGAGGATCCAAGCGGACGTAGGACCACACAACTCCGTCAGGGGTGCGGTCCTGTCGTTCTGATCGCACATCCTGCCTTCGGACAGCCTGAAGGCCATGCCGGAAATAGCCAGGATGACACAGGTGGTGAGGCCATGCACGTGAGAATGGGAAAGCTGTCTCTGTGTTGGCAGTATCCTAGCCGTTTGTGTCGGATGATGCGCGCCATTGATCAAGAATCGCGAGGCTGGCACTCGTGCCGATTCGATCCGCACCGGCCTCAAGCATTGCGAGCGTCGTCTTCCAATCCCTGATCCCACCTGAAGCCTTGACCTTGACCCGCCCCGCGACCGTCTCTTTCAGTAAACGTACATCTGCCGCAGTCGCTCCGGCAGCACCGAACCCCGTCGAGGTCTTGACATACTCCGCTCCGGCCTCCACGACAAGATGACAGGCGGCCCGCTTTTCTTCCTGAGTCAGGTAACAGGTCTCAAGGATGACCTTGTGCTCGACGCCGGGTGTCGCCTTCACAACTTCGGCAATATCCCTCCGCACATAGTCGTAGTCGCCGGACTTCAGTCGGCTGACGTTCAGCACCATATCCAACACGCGGGCCCCGCGAGAGACCGCATCGACTGCTTCAGCGACTTTGGTGTTCGTCGTATGCCCACCCAGCGGGAATCCGATCGGGATCCCAAGCCGAATATTCGTACCGACGATCGCCGCTGCGGCTTCATCGACGTAACAAGGCGGAACAAAAATAACAGCAAACCCGTGGACCTTTGCCTCCTCGCAGAGACGAAGCACATCGCGCATCGTCGCCTCCGGCCTCAAGACGGTATGGTCGATCAGTATGGGAAGATTCCAACGTGACATGCGCTACGAGACTCCTTCTTCGTGATAGAGCTCATGGCTCTTCGGAACCATGAACGTTTGCGAATGAGGTGCTTTTCGGGGCGGACGTTTTTGATACTTTTCCACCGCCTTATTGTGTTCAACCAATGTGGCTGAAAATTGATGAGTCCCATCGTTCCGAGACACAAAATACAGGTAAGCGGATGGCACAGGATACAGGGCTGCGCGAATCGCATCCGCTCCAGGACTTGCGATCGGTCCAGGCGGTAACCCCGTCCACCGATAGGTATTATACGGGCTGGGATGGGAAAGGTCTTTCTTGTGCAGATTCCCATCGAAGTTCGGCAATCCATAGATGACGGTCGGATCACTCTGGAGAGGAATACTTTTCTTCAATCGATTGTGAAAGACAGCTGAAATCTGCGGTCGTTCATTTCCTACCCCCGTTTCTTTTTCAATAACCGAGGCAAGGGTCAGGACTTGATGGACCGTGAGGTTGATGTCCTTAGCCCGCAGTTTCAGCTCTTGAGTCATGACGCGATCCAACTGATCCACCATTGCTCTGATCACGTCTTTCGCCGCGGTCGATCTCGCAAACCGATAGGTATCGGGATAGAGGTAGCCCTCCACTGAGTCGGCATCAACGCCCAGCGTCTTCACGAATGACTTGTCCGATGTCAGCCTGAGAAATTCCTCGCGATTGGTGATGTGATGTTCCGCAAGCACATCAGCAATCTGATTCATCGTATAGCCTTCAGGAATCGTGATGGGATGCAGCATGACGCGACCGGCCAGAAACTTGGACAGGATTTCCGCCGGAGACATAGCGGCATGGAGCGCATATTCTCCAGGGTGAATCTTGCGATCCGCCTCCTGGGACCTCCCCAGCAAGAGAAAGGCCCATCGACTCCTGATCAGCTCCTCACGTTCGAGGAGAGTCGCGGCTTGGTTGAATGTGGCTCCTTCAGGGATGACCACAATCTTCTCGGGAGGATGATCGGCCTCGGACAAGACGGGCGCTTCAGCCCATCGGATCATTAGATAGCCGACCACCCCGGCGAGTACGACGAGGGTGACGGCGGTGATGAGGATCCCACGAACGATCATGTGATTGGTCGATTGAGGACGACTCGTGCCACGCTTCCTCCACATCCTGTACTGAGGAATGTTCCGTGCCAGAAGTTACTGAAGCCGCCCGGGCTTCAAGATAGCCTTGCAAAAGAATCGCTGCAGCGACACGATCAACAACCCCCTTGCGTTTCTTTCGACTGACATCGGCGGCGATCAAGAGCTCTTCAGCCGATCGAGTCGTCATCCGCTCGTCCCACATGACGATCGGAACGGACAAGATCTCACCGAGCCGGTCGACGAACAAATGGACAGCCTGAACCGCCGGTCCCTCCTCACCATTGAGTCGTAACGGAAGCCCGATCACGACCTCTCTGACATCGTGCGCGTTCACCAGCTCTTGTATATGCGCAAGATCCCGGTCCAGCGTCCGTCGTTCGAACGTTTCAAGCGGTTGAGCCGTCCACCCCAATTCATCGCTGAGGGCCACTCCGATCCGCTTGGTACCATAGTCGAGAGCGATGATCCTGGTTGCCATGACAGTTTACCGCTTGAGCAACGTTTCGACTAGGCCAAAAACCTTTTCGAGCGCCGCATCAAGACGCGAGGCATCTTTTCCTCCAGCTTGAGCCATTTCCGGACGGCCTCCGCCCGTCCCGCCGACCTCAATCGCCATCGGTTTAATGAGGTCTCCCGCCTTCAGACGGCCGATCAGATCTTTCGTGACGACCACGAGCAACGAGACTTTCCCGGCGTCGACTTCTGCGCCAAGGGCAATCACACCGCTCTTCATCTTGTCCCGCAATTGATCCGCCAGCGTCCGCATCGCCGTCGCATCCAAGCCGTCGGTCCGTTGTACGTGGACCGATATACCGGCAATTGTCTTGATTGTTGAGGCGGCTGCCGCTCCTCCGGCCATTTTAAGTTTCACGTCCTCCAGCTCACGTTCCTTGTCTTTGAGTTGTGTCAGCAGCTTTCTCGTCCGGGCCACGATTTCCGCCTGCCCCACTTTCAGGAGATCGGTCAACTGTCGAACCTCTGCCTCGAGTGTCTTGATCTGGCTGTACGCGCCGCTACCCGTTTGGGCCTCAATTCGCCGCACACCGGCTGCAACTCCCGTTTCTGATACGATCCGAAAAAGTCCGATCTCCCCGGTCTGCCGGCAATGCGTTCCTCCACAGAGCTCTTTGCTGAATGACTCGACCGATACCACCCGAACCTGCTCCCCATACTTGTCACCGAAAAACGCCAGGGCGCCTTTGGCGACGGCATCCTGAATGCTCATCTCCTCGGTAGACACAGACTCGTTCCTTCTGATTTCTTCGTTCACCGTGGATTCAATGTCATCGATATCACGAGAGGACAAAGGCCGGAAATGGGCGAAATCGAATCGAAGCCGATTCGGCCCGACCAATGAACCATACTGTTTCACATGTGGGCCGAGTAGATCGCGAAGGGCCGCATGGACCAGGTGGGTCGCCGTATGATTGCGCGCCGCATCCTGGCGCATGGAGGCATTCACCGTGAGATGCAGCCGATCGCCTTCCCTGATTCGCCCTTGGCGAACAATTCCTTTGTGAAGAATGAGCGCCGGCGCAGGCCTCGTGGTCTCCGCAATCTCCACCAGTCCCTCCGGTCCCGACAAGGTTCCCTGGTCCCCGACCTGTCCACCCCCTTCGGCATAAAACGGTGTGACATCGAGGGCCACCTCGACCTCTTCCCCTTCCTTTGCTTCCTTGACCAACTGTTCGCCCTTGAGAATCGCCCGTAGCAGTGCGTCACTCTCCAGTCGATCATAGCCGATAAATTGGGTGCCTCCAACTTGCTTCGCCAACTCCGCAACGACCGGGCGGGCCGTGTCTTGCTCAAACCCACCGGTCTTTCGTGCGCGAGTCCGCTGTTCCTCGATCGCGGCATCAAACCCCGGCTCATCGACCGTCATGTCCTGTTCACGACAGGCCTCGGTGATGAGATCCATCGGAAACCCGTAGGTATCGTAGAGTTTGAACACATCCCCGCCAGCCAAGACCGTTCGTCCGGCGGTCCGCGTCTTCTCGATCATCTCGTTCAAGATCGGCAATCCCTGGTCGAGCGTCGCGATAAACCGTTCTTCTTCACCACGAGTGGCTTCGGTAATCGTATTGGCGGCGCGGGTAACCTCCGCGTAGGCTCCGCCCATCTGGCTCACGACCGACCCGGTCAACTCATGAAGAAACGGCTCGACGATCCCGAGCAGTCGGCCATGGCGGGCCGCACGACGCAAGATTCTACGCAGGACATATCCACGCCCCTCATTCGAGGGTAATACCCCATCGGTCATCAAGAACGTCACGGCGCGCAAATGATCGGCGATGACACGCATAGACCGATCCGACACCTCTTTCTTGCCGTACTCCATGCCAGCCCGTTCGGCAATCGCCGCCAACAACGGCGTGAAGAGGTCGCTGTCATAATTGCTATGGACTCCCTGAGCCACCGCAGCCAGCCGCTCCAACCCCATCCCCGTATCGATACTTGGCTTGGGCAACGGGTGGAGGGTTCCGGACGCATCGCGATTGTACTGCATGAAGACCAGATT
The DNA here is from genome assembly GCA_016788465.1 of Nitrospira sp. Taxonomy (GTDB): domain Bacteria; phylum Nitrospirota; class Nitrospiria; order Nitrospirales; family Nitrospiraceae; genus Nitrospira_D. Next base: position 6,036 of record JAEURV010000200.1, read on the forward strand.
CCAGATCTCGATGACGCGGTCGCCCTTGCCATTCGGTCGATCATCGCCTGGAACGACAGTCCCCTGATCAAAATGGATCTCGGAACAGGGGCCGCAAGGACCAGTGTCCGCCATCTGCCAGAAATTATCCTTCTCATCGCATCGCGCAATGCGTGAGGACGGCACGCCGATCTTTCTCCACAACCGATCCGCTTCATCGTCTTCTCGAAAAATTGTCACCCAGAGCCGATCTTTGGCCAGCCCGACGGTGTGCGTGAGGAACTCCCAGCCAAACACGATCGCGTCTTCCTTGAAGTAATCTCCGAATGAGAAGTTCCCCAACATCTCGAAGAAGGTGTGATGGCGTCTGGTATACCCGACATTCTCAAGGTCGTTATGCTTTCCCCCCGCGCGCAAACATTTCTGCACCGACACGGCCCGCGTATAGGCGCGCGTCTCCTCACCGAGAAACACCCGCTTGAACTGGTTCATCCCGGCATTGGTAAAGAGTAAGGTGGGATCGGCTTGTGGGAGGAGTGAAGCACTCGGCACGGCCTGATGCCCATGCCCTTCGAAATACCGGATAAAGGCCTGCCGCAGCTCGGTTGCGCTATTCTTCTTCATGGACCACGTCCTCACTTCTCGTGAACTCCGTCATCATACGATCGATCACCTCGTCGCTGAAACCTCGCTGATAGAGAAACCGCGCCACGTGAACCGGGGCCAGCCGCTTCCCCTTGTGACTCATGGCTTGTAGGGCACGGCGTGCAACGACCTCCTCGCCATTCCGCAGAAAGACCTCAGTGAGAACCCGGTCGACCAGGTCATCCGAAATTCCCTTGGTCTGCAATTCCGCCTTGAGCCGTTCTTGACCCATCGGCTTGGTAACCAGACGCCGCTCCACCCATCGCTGGGCATAGGCAAGATCGTCGAGATACCGGAGATCCGTCAGGCGGCAAATCGCAGGTTCGATGTGGGAAGAAGTAACCCCTCGTGATTGGAGAAACCGTTCGACCTGAGCGACCGTTCGGTCTCGCTGCGACAAGAACCGAACCGCGAGCCGGATCACCTCGTCCAGGCTTGCCAGTGTGGCACGCGGGCGAGCCCCTGGCTTCCGCCGGTCACCGATGCGCCCGCTTTTCCTCACCTCGCGCAACCGGCTTATCCTCTTTGGTCTCAGCTTTCGTCTCCGCCTTCTTCTCACCGCGTGCGGGAACACCGGCCGCCTCCCGCAGTTTTTGCTCTACTTCACGAGCGGCCGCGGCATTATTTTTCAGAAACTCTCTGGCCGCGTCACGCCCCTGACCGATCCGTTCACCTTTATAGGAATACCAGGCCCCAGACTTCTCGATGATCTTCTTGTCGACCCCCATATCCACCAGCTCGCCGGTCTTGGAAATCCCCTCGGCGAACATGATGTCAAACTCCGCCTGACGAAACGGCGGAGCCATCTTGTTCTTCACCACCTTCACGCGAACCCGGCTCCCCATCACATCCTGACCTTCCTTGATGGATTCCACCCGTCGAATATCCAAGCGGACGGAAGAATAGAACTTGAGGGCGTTCCCGCCGGTTGTCGTCTCCGGATTGCCGAACATCACACCAAGTTTCATGCGAATCTGATTGATAAAGATGACCGTGGTCAACGATTTGGAGATTGCGCCGGTGAGCTTTCTTAATGCCTGCGACATGAGCCGTGCCTGGAGCCCCATGTGGGCATCGCCCATCTCTCCTTCGATCTCGGCGCGCGGCGTCAGGGCAGCAACTGAGTCGATGACGATCAAATCGATCGCTCCGCTTCGCACCAACGTTTCGGCGATCTCCAATGCCTGCTCTCCCGTGTCGGGTTGCGACACGAGCAAATCATCGGCTTGTACTCCCAACTTCTTGGCATAGGTCAAGTCCAGTGCATGCTCCGCATCAATAAATGCCGCGACTCCACCGATCTTCTGGACCTCGGCAATACAGTGCAATGTCATCGTCGTCTTCCCCGAGGCCTCCGGGCCAAAGATCTCGATCACCCGTCCGCGCGGAAGGCCGCCGACGCCAAGGGCAATGTCGAGACCGAGCGAACCGGTGGAAATGGCCGGAACATCAACCTTCTCCTCGGCGCCCAGCTTCATGATGGCCCCCTTCCCATACTGCTTCTCAATCTGGGACAGGGCCAAATCCAG
>JAEURV010000221.1 GCA_016788465.1 Nitrospira sp.
CGCCCAAGGATGCGACCATCTCCCGCTTCGACATCCACTCGCCAGTCACCAGGATCGAGGCGTTGCTTGAAGCTATAGGCACGATAGCCTCCTTCTCGACCACCCGAGATTTTGAGAGGAATTTTGTCCGCATGGGTGAACGGACGGTTCTCGCTTGGGCGGTAATACCAGTGATGATAAATCGTAGTATTGAGATCAACCGGGGCAAACACGGCGGTGAAGCAATAGATCGGCGTATTCGAAGGGAACGTGGTATCCGATCGCTTCCAGAACTCGTACCAGCTCTTTTCAAATGCCAGTTCGAATTGGTCTCCCGCTCGCTTGACATCATGATAGATCCCGCCGAACTTAAGCGAGAGCGGCACGGGGGGGATCCAATTCAGAAAATAGAATCCGACCAGGATCCCGATCAGCGCCGCAGCAGGAACGGTTACACCGATCCCTTCCTCCCGCGACCGGTCTGGATTGTTTCGATAGATCAACTGCACCACCCGCAGAATCACCCCGACGCTCAACATCGCCCCGACCACGAAAATGACCGGATTCATGTACCCGGTGATCACAGGCAAGAAGAACGTGAAGAACGCAAAGCAGACCACTGCATAGAGGCTGATCAGTAATCGGAGATTTGAGAGCCGATCCCTCAAGAACTCATTGGCCACCAACAGCATGATCAGCAGGGCGAAAAACACCGCGGTGCCGGAGAACGTCGCGCTTCGTGAATAGAAGATTGTATAGGCACTGAAAAGGCTACCCAGCAAGAACTGGCTGGCCATGGGATAGTACGGGCGGCTCTCCAATACCCAGCGTATAAATGGAGAGCATGCTGCAAGGTGTTCGCGATTGGGAAGAGGCTCAATGCCGAGACGTCCGGTTAGCACGATCAATGCCCCGAGCACGGCGAGATAGAGCAGCAGAACAAGGTTGTCCAGAAGCTGGTCGATCCGTGTGAGCGTAACGGTGTCATAGATCACCCCGGACAGAAAGAACACGGCTGGCATGAAGGGCTTGGCCAGAATGGACTGAACCTTTACTAGAGGACTCATGCGGCTACTGTACGAAATCCCAGTTGATTGTTCGACAAAACTACAACACCGCATGACAGCCCATGCCACCTGGGACCAGGATTCGCAGGATGCTGAAAACGGTCACCGTCGCACTCGTCCAATACCGGCGTGCTGAGACGGGGCCCTTCACCAGGCAAGGCTGAAATGGAGGAACGTACAGGAACTCTCTCCTCTGGGGATCTTGTCGAAGCCGGGAAACAACCGGAGGCTCTTTTCAGCATCCTGTCACACGAATGCCGGCAACGGTGCATACACAACCGGATGCCCAACCAATCGTTCTAGCCAGGGCGCCATTTCGTCCTCCGGGAGAGGCGCTTGATTGAGGCGTACTTCGATCTTAAAGTGTTCGTGGCTTCCAACGATACCGATGATCGCAGCGGCATCGTCGCGATGAGGCAGAAGCGTCTGTGTTTGAAACTCGCAGAGGGTGGCGTAGAGAACTCCATCAGGCCGGATTGCGGACGACACCTCAGGGAGATCATCGAGCGGACAGTGGACCGAGCATCGATAAGTGAGTCGAGCGCTCGGTTCAATCGCTTGGAATTCGGCCAATGCTGCTTCTGAAAATCCGGTCAGATAGGCCCGAACCCCGGCCGGTTCAGGATGGAATGTCGCTGCGAGCTTACTGGACGGGACGAGAAATTCGAAGGCATCGGACGTATTGTACTCAAATTGGCAGGGGCCAAACGCATCCGGCCAGGAGCAGAAGAACGGGAGAGAAGCATCAGCGGGCCGCAGGACCACCGCGCCTTTCTCCACATAGGTTTCAATAGGGAGATCTAAGATGGTGATCGCTTCGAGGAAGGCTGCTCGCCGCTCATCCAACCATCGCATCCGGTCCGTATCGCCCCGCGTTTCCCCCGGAGTAATGACCTGGCTCGTTTGGAGCCGGATTCGAATGAACGAATGAGCATGACGAAATCCGATCCAGCACATCGCGCGCGGCTCGTGAAACCGTAGGCGTTCTCGAATGCGCCAGGGATGGCTGATTGAGCAATAGGTCCCGATGTCCTGATGACGCTGGTAGACCGTATGATAGGCACCGGATAAGAGAAAGAAATCGCCCCGCCACCTTTCCCGCACATGGATCAGGGTGACATCCTCTGTCGCCCATGGATCAAGGTGATCAATGGCATCGAGAGACGGAACCGTCCACTCCTCGACATAACAAATGACATCCTGAGCAGGCGAGACAGGTTTCAACCCTAGACTCGCTAGCCGCTCCCCGACCGCGAGAGCTTGCTGAAAAGTCAATGGTGTCGCCGTTTCCCACCGCCGCTCTCGCACGGATCACTTCCTTTATCGCACCCTGAGATCAGAGACAGGACGAGACGAACACCGACACTCCCCTCACCCGGAATCGAAGGGGCTCCCACCCGCTCATTTCTGCCGAACCGACCTCAACGCCTTGCGCTCGATCATCGTATCGCCCAGCAGCCGTTCGATACCATCCTTCAAAGTGGCCGAGAGTTGCTCCTGGACATCGTCGTTGTTGAACCAAAAGACGGTTCGCGTGCGGGCCCCTTCTACCCTTCGGATGGTCGTACTGTGATCCGACTGGTTTTGTGCCTGCACATGAAAACGGCTGCTGGTGTCAATCACCGTCGAAAAGACACGACTCTTGGCGTTGGCCGAGAAGTCTTGCACTTGTCCGGTGATGACGATGTCCGCATCAGGCACCGCCCCGGCCGGAGCGACACGCACGTTCCAGACGCGATCGTTCCACCCTCGGGTTTTTAATCGATCCGCAAGCCGCTGCGTAATCATATCTGCGAGTCGATCACCCGGCACATTGAAATACGTCGTACCACCCCATAGATGTGTGCGTGTCCCGACACGGCTCTTATCTGTCCGTCGATCCTCAAACGGTTCAATGACGATCTTGACCGGCTCGATGTCGGTCACCTGTACCATTGGCAGCTTTTCACGTAAGTCGAGCGTCCGCACCTCTCCCGTTCCCCGACAACCGGCCAACATAGCCGCCACCATGACGGCACAGCCAACAACTCGCAACGACGATGGCTTCACAGGCGCCTCCCTGTCAAAGTTGGGACATAGTAGTGAGCCCAGTCTACCCAAGTTGGGCCGCGGAGACAATTAGGATTACATGGTGACTAGGTGATGATGGGGAGCATCGCTCGAAAGGTCTCGCAGGCCAGGTGAGGCAGTTGCCCATCCCTCACATTCACGTCTTCAAAAGAAAAACACCGTAACACCTTGATCAGTGATCGCTCAGCCACGATGGCGGCAATCTGGGCCTTGCGGTCATGTGTGATCGGAAAGGTATAGCCCTCCCCGCGTTTCCACTCCCAGAGCGAGGGAGCCAGCGACAATTCCAACCCCCTTCCCGCCACTTGGTGGAATCGGCCAAGAAGTTGCTGCTTATAGTGGCGCAGCGCACCGCCTTCCAACAATATGGCACACACCACATAATGTCCCCACCAGACCAACGTACGGAACGTGAATGTATTCCCGCCCTGGAAGTGTTTGGGATAATCGAGATACTGATAGGGGAAATCCTCCAGATGCTCACCCTTCACCAGTTGATGGATTCTCGGGTTAAAACTGGAAGGTGTGATGAGCCTGATGGGGTCCAGATCCGCTTGCAACGCCCGATGTGTCTCCTCAAGCATGCATCGAATCTTTGCGGTGATAACAGCTTTATGTCGAAAAAACTGCGCGTCGGCCAGCAACGTGCTCTCGGCATCGGTGAAAGTCCGTGTTGGAGACATCGCATCACAGAGGAAGGAATTCGTTCACTCTGACTATCAGCTCACAGTTTTCCACTATCGCTGCCGCGTTTCAAATGCCGAGACCGTCAGCTCATAGAGACGCCTGCAATCGGCGCAACGGAGATGCACCAGGTCCTGAAATACATCCATCTCCCGAAGAGTCAGCGAAGCCATGTGGGCGGCGACACAGGCCTTGAGGTAGTCTTCCCCAGGCGATTCATCTGGGAGAGCGGCTTCTTCGGCCGCCTGTTGTACCGATGAGGCGATTGATGTAACGGTCGCAATACTCAGATGATGGGCCGACTTGCAGGAGCTGCAGAGGAGAACCACTGTGTTTTCCTCTGTCATGCGCTTTACCGTCACGCAAAGAGGATGAACCGACCAACACTGCTGGAGAAAGGCCCCACTGCGGATGACCTGTGTCATAATCCTCCCAGTAGCCACTGAAGCAGCCGCACGTCCCCTCACCAATGTTCAATTGACCACCGATGGAAATCGATCAGGAGCAGCAGAAGAGAACCAGAATTCAGGACATAGCTGCCGCAGGCGACCCGTCTTTATTCGGAGAAGGAATGGCACTCCCCTCTTGAACTGAGCGGCAAGTCTTGCACACCCGCGGTCGTGCTTTCAAAAAAGAGACTTTCCCACTGGCAAGACAACTATAATGGACGAATTCGTCACAGACCGTGCACCGAGACCAGCCGCCACGGAGCATGGTCTTGTCTCGATAGAGATCCTCTCGGCACAC
>JAEURV010000242.1 GCA_016788465.1 Nitrospira sp.
GCCAAGCTCTATCGGGTCGAGGTCGGGTTCCGGACCAATCAGCAAGGTCGCCAACAGATGGTGCCCCAAGAGGCGTTGATGCTGACCGGCGACATGAACATCCTCGCCATCGAGTTTATCGTGCAGTACAAGATTAAAGAAGCACGCAACTTCCTGTTCAACGTGGCGGATATTCATGAGACCATCGGCAAAGCCGCCGAAGCGTCCATGCGGGAAGTGGTTGGCAAGAGCAAGATCGACGAAGCGTTGACCACCGGGAAAGCCGTCATTCAACAAGACACCCTGACGCTCCTGCAAACGATCCTCGATCAGTACCAGGCCGGCGTGCAGATTGCCGCGGTCCAACTGCAAGACGTCGATCCGCCGGAAGCGGTGGCGGCGGCCTTCAAAGACGTCACCAACGCCAAGGAAGACCGAGAAAAGCTCATCAACCAAGCCCAGGGCTATCGCAACGACATCATTCCGCGAGCCAAGGGGGAAGCCGCTGAGCTGGTCAACCGGGCCAGAGGGTTTGCACAAGCCCGAGTCAATCGCGCCCAAGGAGAGACCAACCGCTTCCTGGCGACCCTCAAAGAATACAACCAGGCGAAGGACGTGATCAGCAAGCGGATTTATATTGAAACGATGGAGGAAATCCTCCCGAATGTCGAGAAGATCATCATCGACGGCAAAGGCGGGGAACGGTTGCTGCCGTATCTGCCGCTGGATCGCCGCGGCAAGCCGCCCGCTCTGAGTGGGGCGAAAGTGAACACGCCGCCGGAGAGTGAGGACGCCAGACCCGAGCCGTCTCCCACGCTGAAACCGAGAGGAGCCCGATCATGACCAAACAGGGACTGGGCCTCCTCCTGCTCGCCGTCATCGTCGGGTTGTTGATCCTGGGGGCTTCTCCGCTCTTCGTCGTCGACGTGATCCAAACCGCCATCGTGGTGCAGTTGGGAAAGCCCGTCCGCAACATCACCGACCCAGGGCTCTATGTGAAAGTGCCGTTCGTCCAGGAGGTCACCTACTTCGAGAAGCGCCTCTTGGATTACGATTCGAACGCGCAGGACGTCATTACCTCGGATAAGAAGACCCTCTTGCTGGATAACTTTGCGAAGTGGCGCATCGTGGACCCCTTGAAGGTCTACCAGAACTTCCAGAGCCAGCGCGGTGCGCTCCAACGGCTGCATGACATTATCTACTCTGAGCTGCGTGTGGAGTTAGGGCGGCACGAACTGCTGGAGATTGTCTCGAGCACCCGGGCCGATATCATGAAAGTGGTCACCGAACGCGCGAACGAGAAGGCCTCGGCGTACGGGATCGAGATTCAGGATGTCCGGATTAAGCGGGCCGATTTGCCGGAGCAGAACGAGAAGGCGGTCTTCGCGCGGATGCAAGCGGAACGAGAACGGCAAGCGAAGCAATATCGCGCGGAAGGGGCGGAGGAAGCGCAGAAGATTCGCTCGGAGGCGGAGAAAGACCGGGAGATCATCCTGGCCCAAGCCTATAAAGAATCGGAAGAGCTTCGTGGCGGCGGCGATGCCAAAGCGTTCCGGATATACGCCGACGCGTACCGACAGGACCTGAAGTTTTTTGAATTTACGCGCTCGATGGAGGCCTACAAGAGCGCTTTTAAAGACGGCGCCACGCTGGT
>JAEURV010000247.1 GCA_016788465.1 Nitrospira sp.
GGACCGTCGAGGCAATAAAGAGCAGTTTCCGATCATGAGTCTGTCGATTGCGGTCGTCACCAACGAGCGGTCAGCCATTGCCCACCCCGGTGACGTGAGCAAGATTGCGTCAGAGCTCAAGAAACGAGCCAAGGCCATGAAGGGTAGTGTGTATGTCAAAGACCAACGCGGCCTGACTGGCGAGATACTTCCTGAAACATCAAGTCCCACCAACGTTCCCACCCTTAGCTGACCCAAAACTCTTGGAACTCCTGCCCGACGAGGACGCCCTGCAGCGGCACAATTAGCAAATCACTGCTTATGGCCAATTTTTGTTCCCCAGCAAGAATTCCAACGTTGCAGCTTAGGCTGAAATTTCTGATATTGACTCAGGCCTGAGCAGAGCAGAATCAAGACACGCTGACTTTAATTACTGCGTTCTAAGAAAACGCACACAAGGAAGTTCTTTTCACCACAGAACCTACTCACACTTCTGCAGCAACGTCCCGAGACATTTGAGCGTACCCAGTGGGTTAGTCAGTGGCTTGCGCAGAACAGACCCAGGAGGGGGATTGATCGCATTGCGCCCGGCGGTCGATAAGAAATTCTCGATACCATTCCTGCCCATGCGTGCCCCATCGACGAGAGACGTGATGACCCGCCCCAGCCCAAGGTCATGCTCGAACGCAATGCCGGCAATATGCATCTTAATCGCATCCGGCTTACCGCAATCCGGAGCAGATGGGAACGTCTCGTCCTTGTGGACCAATGCCGCGATCGCTTTGACTCGATCTTCGACGTCAACGTCATCACCATCGCTCCACGCAGCCGATGTCGAAAACTCCGCTCGAAAACCGTTCGCATCAACATGGAGCTGTGTCGGTGCATAGGTGATCGCCGCGAAGGGTTTTGGCGCCGTGACTGTGACCGCCTTGATTCCCCGCAACACCTGATCGGCCTTCACCATTTTGGGCAACCCCATCAGCGCAGGGATGAGGGTCGGCCTTCCCCCGCCAAGGAGTTGGCTCACCGTCACGCCAAGAGCAAGATCTCCGTTATCCAGCACCGTGATAGGAAACTTCGAACAGTCAAGGTGATTCGCAATCACCAAAACCGGAACTCCCTGATACGTGCGGAGTGCCAAAGACAGCGTGCCAGATAGGACAGGGGATGCGGCCCCTTCCAGCGTCGTACGTCTGCCGATACCGCCTCCAATCAAAGGATCAAAATGGACATACATGATGGTGTTAGCCTCGATCTCAGCCGAAGCCGAATAAGCCAACCCCTTTTCGCTCCAGGCCGACGTGACCTGCTTGAGACTGACAGTTCCCCAGGCCGCATCACGACCATCCAACTCGACGAACAACCCACCGTCCCCGAGCAGATTGTCCCGCCATTGTTTTTCGAACAGTCTGCCGCGAGATCTGGTTGATTGAAAGGAGACGGTTCGCTCATCGCTGGACCGTTCGTTGAACTGAGCCGTGAGCTTCTCCAACAGTGGCTTTCTGACGATGACCGCGGAATCCCCGGACCAGACATTCAAGCCGGACGCAGC
>JAEURV010000113.1 GCA_016788465.1 Nitrospira sp.
TTGACAATCTGCTTGATCTTCTGCCGATTCAGAACGCGCTGAAACCCCTTTTCACTTCGCTCAATCCCTGCGATGAATTGTGCGACCTCATCGTGGTCGGCAATCTTGGTCTGTGTAATCTCTTCGCCTTCAAAATAATACCGGCTCGTGAAGCGAACCTTTTCCAAAAGATGGCCGGCGTTGTAGGCGATGAAGTAGAAGGTTCCTTCCTTTTGGGTGATTCGTGTCGCCAGCATACGACCTCCCTTCCGCAGGAACAGAAGCTGGTGGTGATTCTACGCGTGCTCCCTCATGGCCGCAAGACAAAGAACTGTGCTAGCATCACCACGCATGAGATCACGACACGGTACATTCTTATTATCTGTTGCGCTTCCGCTCATCATGCTGGTTTCTTCCTCTCAGGCTGTAGAGATGGAGGACGCTGGAGCAACCACAGAGTTGTCGTGCAGCTTCGCCATGGATAAAGGTGAAACAGCACACCCCTGTCAGGTTCCGTTCCCGGAAGGATGCCAGGTGGCCACCATACCGGGAACTACTCAACCATGGACGACAATCTCGAAAGGCGGCCGGCTCCAGTGCCTGTTCGATGAAAAGGAAACGAACTGGAAGACCAAGATTATCGGTACGTGCGGCCAATGCCAGTCTGTCCATTGCTCAGTCAAGTTCAGCGTTCGATTCATCTGCGCTTCTCAGTAAGCCATCCACCTGTCCTCCATGTCTCTCGCAGAGGTCATCAAACAAGAAGCGCGGGCCTTGGGATTCGATGCGGTTGGGATCGCGCACGTCTCCGACGAGCAAGGGACTGCCGATCCTGGTGGTGAACAATCTCCTCCCGCCCAATCACCATTTCTCCAACGTCTCCTTGATCGCCTGACGGACTGGCTCCAGCGAGGCCATCACGGGACCATGGGCTGGCTGGAACGGACACCGGAGAAACGTGCTGATCCCCGCCAGGTCCTTCCTGGTTGCCGATCGGTTATCTCTGTCGGGATGACCTACCTCACCGAACATCGGGCGAACGAACAGCCCGGCTATGGCCGCGTCGCCCGGTATGCCTGGGGACAGGACTACCACAAGGTCGTGAGCAACAAGCTCAAACAGCTGGAAGCACGCATTGCCAACCTCGCGCCTGAGGCGCATACGCGATCCTACGTGGACACCGGGCCGATTATGGAAAAGGCCTGGGCCGAGCGAGCCGGTCTGGGATGGATCGGGAAACACTCAAATCTCGTGTCAGCCGATCACGGCTCATGGCTCTTATTGGGAGAAGTGCTGACCACGTTGGAACTCAGCCCGGACGAACCAGCAACCGATCTTTGCGGCAGCTGTACCCTCTGTATTCAAGCCTGCCCGACCAAAGCAATCGTGCAACCCTATGTGGTCGACGCCACGCGATGTATTTCCTACCTCACCATTGAGCTACGTGGGGAAGCCAGCATGATTTCCCCTGATCTCCAACCGGGCATGGGAAACAAGATATTCGGGTGTGATGATTGCCTTGATGTCTGTCCGTTCAATTTGCGAGCCGAACCGACCCACGAGGCCACGTTCCAACCTTCTCCGGTCAGCCTCGCACCGAACTTGACCGAACTATCTCAACTCGATGAACAGACCTTCCAAACTCTGTTCCAACGGAGTCCGATTCGACGGGCAAAGATCCATGGGTTTCGACGAAACATCGCCATCGCGCAGAAAAACATCCGCCATTCATCAACTCCTCAACCACTGAACTGACGTTGAATACTAATGAAGGTCTGATTAATTCTGGATTGTGAATAGAAAGCAGTCACATCTCCACCGTGTTGAAAGTTGATTGGCTGAAAAACTCAATTAATCAGAGCGCCCTAACGAAATTCCTTCGCAACAACTCCCAGCGTCTTCTGTCCCTTCATTTCCTGGATGATCACATCTCTAATATCGCCACAGCCAGATTTGGTTACAACTGATGAGAGGTTGAGAGTCAGTCATATTGGGGCTTCTCGTTCAAAGTCATGACATGAATCGAATTAGATACAGGGTGTATCTTTTTAGATTCTCCCCCCCTCTAATTCTTACCCCGTTCGTTTCAACGACTGAAATCGATACCTTCAGCTGCAACTTCACCCAATGATTTGAAGAGTCGCTGATATTTCCAACCGATGGGTTAGAACCTCTGTCATAAGGCCGTAATGCCATAGTCATGGCATACATTGTGCGTGGCACGAAAAAAAGATTGGTGTTATTTAGGTCCCTGCTACGGTGAGAGAGGTCGGATGTGATCAGAAAAATTCCTAAGAACCCAGAAGAAGCTATATATGTTGTACTTTCTTATCAGAATTTGATAGATAGTTGACCCGGCGACTGCTCGACGAGTGAGTGGGAGGGGATGTTATATGCCATGCTCATTCGCTGCAGCGCTTTCTGTGCCATAAAACCAAACTAAAGGGAGGCTATTATGCAGAGGTTTCGTTTACTCGCATCCACCCTAGGACTTGCCGTCCTTCTAGGGGGCAGCGGATGCATTACCATGCCGGCGTCCGCAGGGGCAAAGGTTCATGAGGTCACGTTCACCGCGATGGAAACGGAAATCGTCGTTGACGGAAACGGGACAAAGTACAAGGCTTGGACCTTCAACGGCCAGATGCCTGGCCCGGTCGTGCGGGTCACCGAGGGCGATACGGTGAACTTCACCCTGATCGGGGACAAGAATAACTCCTTCCCGCATTCTATGGACTTCCATGCGGCGGAACTCGACTTCTTGAAGAACTACCACAAGACCGTTTCAGCCGGTGAAACCCACAAGTACTCCTTCGTGGCGAAGAAGCCTGGCGTGTTTTTCTACCACTGCGGTGCCAGCCCCATGATCCAGCACGTCGCTCGGGGTATGTTCGGTGCCATCATTGTCGATCCGAAGGATGCCAATGCCTGGCCGAAAGCCGATCGTGAGTTCGTCCTGGTTCAATCAGAATTCTGGAAGAACCCGGACAACGTGCAGGCGATGTTTGACCGGAAGTGGGATAACACGATTTTCAACGGCGGGATCTTCAAGTATCATCCGTTCTTCCCAGGGGGAGAGCCATTGGAGGTCAAGGTCGGTGAACGGGTACGTATCCATTTCGTGAATGCCGGCCCGAACGAGTTCTCGGCGCTGCATCCGATTGCCGAAATCTGGGACAATGTCTATGAGAGCGGCAACCCGGCCAACAACTTCAAGGGTCTCCAGACCTATGTGGTTGGTCCAGGCAGCGGGGCCACGTTTGATATGATCGTGGATAACCCAGGAGCCTATCCAGTCGTGACCCACTCTTTGACGGGCGCACTCCGCGGTGCGATCGCGGTGGTCATTGCCAACCAGAATCCCAAGGACTATAAGGGTCAGTTGATGCCCAACACTCCCTGGAACCCGTAATGAATGAGCGGGGCATGGAGCTTTACTAGTTAATTCATTCTCATACAAAGGAGTAGAGGATATGTCGTTGAGCAAGAAGATTATGGGTATGGTCGTTGCCGTCGCGGCTGCTTGGACGATGAGCAGCGCAACGTCCTTTGCCGCAGAAGCCTCGCTTTATGAGCGGCTCGGCGGACAGGGCGCGATTCAAGCTGTTGTTACCAAGTTCATCGGCAACGTGGGTGGCGATAAGCGGATCAATGGCTATTTTGCCACCGCCGACCTCAAGAAGCTGAATAAGCTCTTGGTCGAACAGGTCTGCATGGCAACCGGTGGGCCTTGCAGCTACTCCGGTCGTGACATGAAGACCACGCACAAGGGCATGAAGGTTACCGACGCCGCTTTTGGCGCGCTCGTGGAAGACCTCGTCAGCGCGTTGGATACCTTCAACGTTCCAGCAAAAGAAAAGGGTGAGCTCCTTGCCATCCTCGGACCGATGAAGAGTGACATTGTCGAAGCCAAGTAACGACTGACAGTGCGCGGCACTGCCATGATCGTGTTTTTCCCGTCAGCCAGGATCAGAAGATCCTGGCTGACGCGGTCCTCAAGTCGGTAGCTCCACATCCTTCAGGTCTCCACCCTAACCAATTTCTCTAAGATCTGGGCACTGCCACTGAGGACAGTATCGTGTTATGATGTATCGATTTTCGTGCGCCCCTTAACATGCAGGGCAAACAGACATGTAGTTGTAACGTTCAGTATGTATCACCAAGGAGGAACCATGAGCGGGAAGCGTTTGATTGTGATGTTGTGTAGTTTCGTCGCCGTTGCCATGTGGAGTACGGCAGGATGGTCTGGCCCTGAGTCCGACCCTCTGAAGCCGCGCGTTCCAGATGCTGAGCGGGGGGAAGCACGAAAAATGAAGAGCCCGATCACCGTCACCCCTGACGTCCTTGCCAAGGGGAAGGATCTCTATGAAGGCAAAGGCACCTGCGCAAATTGTCACGGTCAGAGTGGCGAAGGTGATGGTGCGGGAGGAATGCTGCTCACACCAGGTCCACGAAACCTTACGAATTGCAAGTTTCACAAAAAGCGGAACGACGGGGAACTGTTCTGGGTCATAAAGAACGGAAGCCCTGGTACAGGCATGCCTGCGCTTCTCAAGGGTAACATCATCACCGAGGAAGAAGCTTGGACGATCATTGCGTACGAGCGAAGCTTCTGTAAGGATAAGGAATAGCGGCTGAGTGGATTGTGAGCTGTAGGTCGACCGAGTCGGCCTACAGCTCCTGTTTTTTCCTCGCCTCGATGAAACCCTCTATTGTCTCCATGTTATAGATTGATCCCCTGCACTATCCACACCCCAGCATCATAGTTCCTCCGTCAATCTCGATCCTAAATATTCCACTCTCTTTCCCCTTTTTTTCTGCATAACAAGAGGTGTACCCTATACTACTAGGTTTTGATGGTTCCAAAGGAGACAACGCTCCGATGAACCTTCAGATCGTACTTCTCATTTCGAAGGATCCTCTACTCAGGCGGCTTGTTGAAGCTGCCCTACCGCAGATCAGCGTTCAATCAGCACCGACCATCCCAGAGGGGCTTGCACATTGGTCGAAGATTTCCCCCCAACTGGTGATCAGTGAAGGAACCCCCTCCACACTCACACTACTCTTTGAATATGCCCGACAACGACCTTCTACTCCGCCTGTACTTGTCATAGGAGACCGTCACTCCGTCAAAGACGCCGTCGAACTCATGCGGGCTGGTGCGGCAGATTACCTGACAAAGCCCGTTTCCCCGACTGACCTCCGGGCGACGATCAGTCGTATCCTCAACCAGTCTCCTTTCGCGACATCGGCTGCCCCACGAGATCCCTTTGCCTCTATTGTCAGTATCTCGCCGCAAATGAACTTGATGAAGCACCTGGCCCAAGAAGTGGCTGTGACCGATGCGACCGTCCTCATCACGGGAGAAAGTGGAACCGGAAAGGAATTATTTGCGGAGGCCATCCACCACTCCAGCCTCAGAGCCCATGGCCCGTTGGTAGCCCTCAATTGCGCCGGAATCCCGGAACATCTCTTGGAATCCGAGCTGTTCGGCTATGAGCCTGGGGCCTTTACCGACGCCAAACGAGCCAAACCTGGACGATTCCAGATGGCGGAGGGCGGCACGCTCTTCCTCGACGAGATCGGAGAAATGAGCCCGACCGCTCAAGCCAAGCTCCTCCGTGTACTGGAACACCGCACCGTGGATCCACTCGGCGATACCCAGAGTCACAAGATCAATATCCGAATTCTCGCAGCGACCAACGAAGATCTGCTCGCCCACATTAAGTCGGGTCGTTTCCGCCTCGACCTCTATTATCGATTGAACGTGTATCAACTCCGTATCCCACCGCTTCGCGAACGGTCTGAAGATATTGAACCGATACTCTTGATCTTCTTAGAGCGAGCCAAAAAGGAACGCGGGTGCCGGGTGAAGGCCATCGCTCCAGACGCGCTGACGATCCTCAGAAACCACAATTGGCCTGGCAATGTCCGAGAACTACACAATGTCGTTGAGTGGCTCACCATCACTTGCAAAGAGGAGGTGATCCAACCGCATCATCTCCCGTCGTCTGTGATCACTCACCCGACGGCCGATTATGGTCCCGAACCGAAGTCATCGCTATTAGCCTTTGGACTGTCATTTCAAGAGATGGAAAAAAAGCTGCTTGAAGAAGCGTTACACAAAGCATCAGGGAATGTTTCGGAAGCCAGTCGGCTCCTCAAGATGACCCGCAATACACTCCGCTACCGCATGGCGAAGTATCACCTCCAATAGTCGTCCCTAATGACCTGACACCTCCCTCCTCTCAGCAAACCCCTTCGCTTTGAATAAGTCCATCCTTTAAGGCTGAAAATTTCTGCAACAGATCGGTATATAAGAGCTTCAGAAGGCCGTTCTCCTGCTCCAATTCTCTCAACCGCTTCATCTCGGACGAGTTCATGACCTGCGCTTGAATCAGTTTTGACTTCCGCATCGGAACCTCCCTGTAACAGATGGTTAATGTGTACAGGCAGCTATTAAGCAATCTCGATACCAAAGAGATGTACTAACGACACCATGCTCAAAACCCATGGAACACCAGCGAATACTCCGCTTCCTCACAATACGAACGCGCGTTCGACTCTGGGAGTAGGAACACCTGTAGGATCTAATCAGATACAGGAATGGATCAGAAAAGATACGCTCAAGCGAGCACTGTTACGGCTACGACAATGACGGGCCGAACTGAGAGAAGGGGCTTGTCGCCAACCCAGACCATGCCGGTGCCTACCGCAGCTTTGCCACCGTCACTCCATCACCGCCTTCGGCCCGGTCGCCCGGGCGAAAC
>JAEURV010000287.1 GCA_016788465.1 Nitrospira sp.
GCTTCCAACTTGGCACTCAATTCGCTTTCAGAGAGGTGGTCGAGATCTCCGGTGGGACTGCGAGTCATAGTGTCCTGAGCGAGCGAATGATGGTCGTCATGTGTGGGCAGAATTGTGTGCAGAGTCTACTGGCGGGAACCTGGAATGTCAAACGATCTCCTGGATAATACTAAGAAATACGAGGTTTCACGGATTGTTACATTGCGCGGTCAGAAACGAATGGGCTATACTCCCTCCTTCAGCCTACGCTGAGGAAGAAGGTAGAGGCCTGTATGCCTGAGCCAGTACAACTGACGACATTCGGTGTCACCGAGCGCGAGGCGCAGCAAGCGCTGGATCGAGTGAAGGTCCGAGACGTTGAATACGCGGACCTCTATTTCGAGTCTCGTACGTCGGAATCGGTCTCGATGGAAGAGGGCATCGTGAAACGGGCGGCCAAGAGTGTGTCGCAAGGGGTTGGGGTTCGAGCTACTGCAGGGGAAAAGACAGGCTTCGCCTATTCAGATGAATTAACGAAGCGGGACCTTGAGATTGCGGCCGACACCGCCCGGTATATCGCTAATTCTCCCAAAGGGCACTCCAGCGTTCCTGTCCCTACACAGCAACGACCGACTCGTGATCTCTATCCGATTGAGCGGGCGAAGGCCGAGGTGGCAACGGCTGAGCGTGTGGCGCTGCTGAATGAAATCGACGCTGAGGCCAGGCGGTATGATCCTCGTATCAAGAACGTGATGGCTTCGTTTAATACGGAATACAAGGTTGTGGTGGTCGCGACTTCCGAAGGGACACTGGTGAGTGATATCCAGCCGTTGTCGCGTTTGCAGATTACCTGTATCGCTGAAGATCGAGAGAATCGCCAGGTGGGCAGTTTCGGGGGCGGAGGCCGGGTCGCCTTCGCCTATTATCGCGAAGACAATCGCCATTTAAGTTACGCTCGGGAGGCTGCGCGGGAAGCGATTCTGAATTTGTCTGCAGTGGATGCGCCGGCTGGAGTGATGCCGGTCGTGTTGGCCGGTGGGTGGCCCGGGATCTTGCTCCATGAAGCGATCGGACATGGGCTCGAAGCGGACTTCAATCGAAAGAAGACCTCAGCGTTTTCAAGCCTGATCGGCAAACGAGTCGCATCGGACGTCTGTACGATCGTGGACGACGGCACCCTTCCTTTTCGGCGTGGTTCCTTGAATATGGATGATGAAGGCACGCCGACCGGCTGTACGACGCTTATTGAGAAGGGCATCCTCCGTGGCTATATCACGGACAAACTCAACGCACGTCTCATGGGGATTCCCCTGACGGGGAATGGCCGACGTGAGAATTATCAAAGCGTAGTACTCCCTCGGATGACGAACACATTCATGTTGGCCGGTGAGTCGGATCCACAAGACATCATTCGATCCGTTAAAAAAGGTCTTTACGCCGTCTCGTTTGGCGGTGGGCAGGTCGATATCACGAACGGAAAATTCGTGTTTTCAGCCAGCGAAGCCTATCTCATCGAAGATGGCCAGATTACCAAGCCGGTGAAAGGCGCCACATTGATCGGGAACGGACCGGAGATTCTGACGAAGGTGTCGATGGTCGGGCACGATCTCAAGCTTGATAACGGTATCGGTACATGCGGAAAGGATGGCCAGTCGGTGCCGGTGGGGGTTGGCCTGCCGACCATCAAGGTGGACGAAATTACAGTCGGCGGTACACAACGATAGCGAGCCGACTCTCTCCAATAGTGTGCGGCAAATTCAGTCAGGATGCGGGTGACGGATGACCTACGAGAAGAGACTGTGATGCTCAAGACAACGACCATGCCGACTAATGCCAACGGATACGCCCAGTTGGCTGCCGATGTGTTGGCTCAGGCGAAGGCTTGTGGGGCGACTGAAGCGGATATCGTCGTTGCCGACGGGGAGACCTTTTCGGTTCAGGTACGGGTAGGGGCGGTTGACCGGCTGACGAAGGCGAGAGAGAAACGACTTGGTTTGCGCGTCTTCATTGGGAAACGGTCCGCCACAACCTCCACTTCGGATTTCTCCAAGGCCTCTCTTGATCGACTCGTGGCTGACACCTGTACTTTGGCCGGCGCGGTGGTCGAGGATGATGTCTCGGGATTGCCGGATGCCGGTCAAATGGCGACAGAGCAACCGGATCTTGATCTCTATGATGATACGGTGCTCGATACGGACACACAGATTGATTGGGCCAAGCGAGGAGAAGCTGCGGCCTTTGCAACTGATCCACGTGTCACGAATTCGGAGGGGGCAGAGTTTGATTCCTCATCCGGGCGAGTGGTGCTGGCCAATAGTCATGGATTCGTGGGGGCGTATCGAAGCTCGAACTTTTCTCTGTCTGTGTCCCCGATTGCGACCGAGTCCGCAACCGGTGGCATGCAACGGGATGCCTGGTATCAGGTTCAGCGCAAGTTTGCTCGCCTGGCTTCTGCGGAATCAATCGGACAGGAAGCGGCGCGTCGCGCGATTCGCCGATTGGGCGCGCGCAAGGTGGCGACGAAACGTGTGCCCGTGGTGTTCGATCAAGAGACGGCAGGGAGCCTTCTGGCGAACTTATGCAGCGCTGTTTCTGGCTACGGGCTCTATAAACGTGCATCATTTCTCCTCGATCAACTGGGCCAGACGATCGCATCCGATTTGATCACCGTTTACGACGATGGCCGCATGGTCGGCGGCCTTGGATCACGTCCGTTCGATGGTGAAGGGCTGACGACACGGAAGAATACCATTGTCGAGCGAGGCGTATTGAAAAGCTATTTACTTGATACCTATTCGGGCAAGAAGCTGGGCTTGCCGTCGACGGGGAACGCGTCACGCAGTGTAGGGGAGAGCCCCTCTGTCGGCCCAACCAACTTTTATCTGGTTCCTGGAGTGAAGAGTCAGCAAGAAATTATTGGGTCCATTAAAGAAGGGCTCTTTGTGACGGAGCTGATCGGGTTCGGTATTAATATGGTGACGGGGGATTACTCGCGAGGAGCCTGCGGGTTCTGGATTGAGAACGGAGAGCTGGCCTACCCGGTTGAAGAAATTACGATTGCGGGAAATTTGAAGCAGATGCTGAAAGACATCGATGTGATCGGGAATGACCTCGTGTTCCGTGGACGTATCGCAAGCCCGACAGTCAAGATTGCCGAGATGATGGTAGCGGGGAATTGAAAGTTAATGGCTTATAGCCGATTACTGGTGGCCAGAGGGCACTGATGTTGTTCTTCCTGCCATTCGCTATACGCTATCTGCTATAGGCTCTTTCCGAGTGAGTTGAATCATGGCTGCATCGATTCGAGAAACAACCGTTCAGTATCAAAGTGGAACGGTGGGAATGAAAGCTTTCGTGGCGGCTCCGCAGACGAACGACAAGCGTCCGGCTATTCTCATTGTTCAAGAATGGTGGGGACTTACGGATCACATTAAGGATATCGCAAGACGCTATGCGGCGGAAGGCTATGTGGCGATGGCACCGGACCTCTATTCACGCCTTGGGCATGCATTGACCACGGACGCCGGCGAGGCCGGCAAGCTGATGAATACACTGAAACAAGAAGATGGTCTCGCCGATCTGAATGCCACGGTAGCCTATTTGAAATCAGTTCCAGAGGTCGACGCAACGAGGATTGGCGTGACGGGGTTTTGTATGGGTGGTTCCTATGCCCTCATGCTGCCTTGTGTGAATACAGAGATTAAAGCAACGGTGCCGTTCTATGGTCAGGTGCCGAACCCTGATACACCGATTCAGAAGCTGGCCTGCCCGGTATTGTATGTGTATGGTGAAGACGACGGCTGGATTACAAAGGCGGACGTTCAACGATTGGCAGCGGCCTTGAAAAAATACAACAAGGTCGGCGAGATCAAGACGTACCCCGGCGCCCCTCACGCGTTTTTCCGAGACACGGATCCATCGGTGTATCGGCCGGACGCGGCTAAAGACGCATGGTCCAGAACCAAGGCCTTCTTTAAACAACACCTCGGCTAGATTCTCATTGCGCATGCATGGCGGAACGTTGCGCCTAGGGGAATTATTTCAGATGAAGAGGGAACACGTGATGAAATCACTATGGAGTCGCGTACTCGTGGCGATCGCTCTGGTTCCAGGGATCAGTACGGCTGCAGAATTTCAGCTGACGAGTCCCACCATCAAGCCAGCCAGCACGATCAGTAAGACCCATGTCTTCGACGGATTTGGTTGTACCGGGAACAATGTGTCTCCCGAGTTACGCTGGGCGAATGCTCCGAAGGGGACCAAGAGCTTTGCGGTGACGGTCTATGATCCGGATGCGCCGACCGGCAGTGGATGGTGGCATTGGGTCATCTTCAACATCCCTGAGGACATTTCGGCTCTGGCTGCGGACGCTGGAAGACCTGGTGGGCCTAGTGCGCCACAAGGCAGTGTGCAAAGCATGACGGATTTTGGTGAGCCTGGGTACGGAGGACCCTGTCCCCCTGCCGGCCACAAACCGCATCGATACATTTTTACGATCTATGCGTTAAAGGTGGAACATTTGTCGTTGAAGCCAGCGACTCCCGCCGCAATGGTCGGGTTCTATCTCAACCAGCATGCTCTGGCCAAAGCCTCGTTTACCGGCCTCTACAGCCGAAAGTAATCAGAAGACACACCATGCCACTTGATGCCGAACTGGGAAAAAAGATGCTGCAGCTGATCACCTCGCGCTATGACGATCGGCATTGGCGCAAGCGTATCGAGAAGACCTTGAGCTTGCCGCAGTCCGGCGTGACAGATCCGGTCCAGCAGCAGATCTTCATGTATCTCAAGCTCGGCCTGAAGGCCTACAAATCCCGCCGGGCCGATCCAGACTCGTGGATCATCGGCGGCTATGCCACGAAAGAAGTCATCAACCGCGCAAAGTTCCAACCGCAGCTCGTCTGTGCCAGCATCAAGAATGAGGACGTCGCCTTCCTGGGAACGGATCCAGGCGAGGACGTAACTGAAGCCTGGTGGGACGAGATGCTCGTGC
Organism: Nitrospira sp.; assembly: GCA_016788465.1. Lineage (GTDB taxonomy): Bacteria > Nitrospirota > Nitrospiria > Nitrospirales > Nitrospiraceae > Nitrospira_D. Next base: position 4,973 of record JAEURV010000287.1, read on the forward strand.
AATGGTTCGATGTACCGGAAGAGGAGAAGCCTGCAGAGAATAACGAAGACAGTCAGCCTGCCAGCTCAGAACCCTCATCGACTATCAAGTCAAAAGCCTCGTAGACTTCACGAGGTGACGTCGTTCCTTTGCGCCTAGCCTTGGGCGAGCGTTGTCCGAAGTTCCGTTCGAATGGAATCCAGAGCGGAAAGAGTTGCACAACCATCCGACGACGAAGCTAGGGGCTCCAACCTCTCACAGAAGCACGCCGCTCAATTACCCGAACAAATCCATCTGCGCCGGCTGAGGGGATTCAATATTCAAGACCGGTGCAGCTGGGGTAGTAGTGGGGTTAGCGTTAGTTGATTCGACTGGTTTGGTGTGCTTGTCTAGGAATTCTTTCAGCTTCTTGAAATCTTCCTTCAAGGTGGGCAGCAGATTGCCTTGGTGCAGGGCTGCGGCCGGGTGGAGCAGCGGGAAGAGCACAAAGTCCTTCATGTAGAAGGCCTGCGCTTTGACTTTGGTAATACCGACTTTCCGCTCCAAGAGGGTCTGTGTAGCCCAGTTGCCCAGTGTACAGACCAGCTTCGGCTTAATCAGCTGAATCTGCTGCATTAGGAACGGCTTACAGGTTTCCACTTCGTCTGGTTCTGGATCGCGATTATTCGGTGGCCGGCACTTAATGACATTGGCAATGTAGATCTGATCACGCGAGAGTCCTGCTGAAGCCAGTAAATCGTTCAGAAGTTTTCCTGCGGCTCCAACGAACGGTTCGCCCTTCAGATCTTCGTTGGACCCTGGCGCTTCTCCGACGAACATAATACTCGCATGAGGATTTCCGACGCCAAAGACGACTTGGCTGCGTCCGAGCGTGGCTAATTTGCAGCGTTCACAGTTCACGAGGGACTTGGCAAGTTCTTGGAGTGGGGTGAGTATCATGGCATCGACTCAAGATGCAAAAAATGAAACGTAAAATGTGAAAAGCTGGAAGGCATCTTATAGGAGGGGACTGGGGTGAAGTCAACGCTGAAAAACGGATGAGACAGGCGCTAATTCAGCCGGTAGCCTTTGGCAGCGAGACAGGTATCGCGCATGGCGTTGATCGTAGTCATGCCATGTAAGGCGCGCATATGATCTGCAGGATTCTGATGGCTAGATCCGAATGGAAACGGTGAGCTCTGGCTGTAGAAGTGCTGCTCGTTTGCTAACCTCGCCTTGTACTCACATTCCATATAATCTCGTTCCACATCATATCGACTGAATCCAGTGGGATAACCTCCGCGCTCGTACGGACTTTGTGCACAACCTACAGCTGTTATCGTAAGCAGGAGTCCTAGGAGTTTGATGTACAACGCCACGGGATACTCGTATCATTCAGGTATGCGTAGGTCAAGACGGCAGGCCAGTGACAATGTCGGCGCAGCGGCGGGCGCTGACCAGCGCGCTCTCGACAGCGGTAGGCCATCCAGTATCGGTCCAGGCTCCGGCGACGAGCAGATTGGGAACGGGGCTGTGTTGAAGAGGGCGGAGTCGGCCAGCTCCCGGCGAAAGCAGCAGTGTGGCGTCATCCTGCCGAAGAACCTTCCGGGATGTGATGTCGTCCGTACGGGCGCCAGGAAATAACGTGAGCAACTCTGTTTGTGCAGCCTCGATGATCTGATCATCGGCGAGTCCCAGAAGTGAAGTTTCGGTCCCTGTCAGTCGAACAATGACCTCATGTGAGCCAATCGGTGATCTCGTGAGGTGATGGAACGGCTTGCCGGGTAATAGCAGCAGTCGAGGTAGTTTATCGGTTGTGTGAACGGTCAGCTGAGCCACGATCTCGCTGAGGCTTTGCAGTTCTGTCAGATGGGCGAAGTAGGCATAGCGGGTGAGAAATCGTTCCGGAAGCAGGCGGAGGAGATATCGGTACGAAAGTGCGCTGACGTACCAATCGGCCTCCAGGGTTGTCCCGTCATTGAGCCGAATGTTCTGGATGCCGCCTTGTCCAAACCGGAAATGCGGTGGTTCTGTCAGTGGGATGAACCGGACATGATTTCGATGGAGGATCTCCTTCAGCGGGGTGAGAAAGCGCTGGTCAATGGTTCCGGAATGGAATGTCAGTCTGGCGGAGGACGCATCACGGAGGAACACGGTCGATAGAGTTTGAACGAAAGTGGCGGCGGACAAACGGGCCAGTGCGTTGCCGGTCAACCACTGAGCAAGGGGGGCCCAAATGCGTTCTCTGGCTTCTGCGCTTTGGCCGGTAGCAGCGAGCCACTCCTCTGCTGTGCGATTCTCTAAGTCTGTCGGAAGCGTTTCGGCCTGTTCCCAAATCTGTTCCACATGGGAGAAGAGTCTCCAACGGTCCTGCCAGGGGAGGCCCTGGAAATTGAAGAAACTCATCATCCACTGCAAGGCGCCGGGGAGGCGGGCGGACTGATACGGCACGGTTTGTCCGGTAGGGAGTCGAAATTCGAGCGGGATGGTTTGGTCGGGGCCCAGGGGTTTTCCTTGGGCGAGGTTCTGAAGCATTTGCCTTGTCTCATGATGGCAGCCAAAAGTGATCAATGTAGGATCAGACGCGTCGGTCCGGAATCCATCAACCCAGTCAGCGTACTCAAGCAGCGTAACCTGGTAGCGTTGTTGGTGGAGGTGATAGGCGGTCGCGAGGCCGGCGAGGCCGGCACCTATAATCAAAACTGTTTGGGATGCCTGTACAGTCACGAGAATCGTGAACGGAGCCACACGCCTAGGGCAATCATCACCCGTTGGGTCGTGGTGAGACTGATCCGTGGTCCGAACACTTGAT
>JAEURV010000293.1 GCA_016788465.1 Nitrospira sp.
AGGTGGATTGAAGAACAAGGGCAATCGCCAGGTTACGGAGCCGTTTCAAGGGGGGTTAGTCCGTGAGGACGGCACCCTTCTCTATCCCGTTCGAGACAATATTCCGGTAATGCTGATTGAAGAAGGAATTCCTCTCGCACAAATTCAGTAACGGTTTCCCTCTTTGCTGATTTCCTCCTGTCCGTCCAGCCTACCCGAGCATCATTCCTGAGTTGTCAGCATCGATACGGTGTTTCGCGCTTCGCCGCTCAGAACTCCCGCCTTCGCTCTTGGCAGTTTCAAGTCTCACGTTAAACAAACGGCATGAACGTTGACGATGAGATTTGAAACGGTTAACCCATATGCTTCACGGGTTTGTAGCGATGTGACAATGCTGTTGGCGGTCTTTCATGCACCCGGTGAGCAAACTCCCACCCCATGCGGGATAGTACGGACTAGGGTCCCACAATGTGCACGGGCTTTTCTGGATTCTCTGTCTTTGAACCCGTGGAGGTTCCACACTGTGCACAGAGATATTCATACAGATTTCCCGTGGGAAGGACGAGGAGAAGCCGCTCTCTGGTTGGCGTTGCAACCCGACACCGGGGACAGAAAAGGAGGGAGGCATTCAAAGACCCGAATTGGTCCTGTTGACCTTCATTGGATGGCCGAGGCCGGCTTCGTGGGGCCTGGTGGCGACCAGGAACCCAGGGCATTCCTGCCTTACGGATCGGGTTAAACATAGGGCATTTTATGGAGAGCCGTAGGGTCTGGTCAAGTTATTCCTGTTTCACACAGGAGTCACCAGACGGATCGACGGCTATAAAGCTTTAAACACACTATGTATTTCTTCAGCAGGGCGGACAAATCCACGGGGCCCCAACTCCCCAGAGTTGAGCTTATGCGTGCCCCGTGCAGAAGAAACAGTGGTCCTAGGCGGGCGTTTTAGCTGACTCGATTTCTGTCGCGGTGATCAGGCTTGATAGATAGTCCGCTACAAAATTGAGTGCTTCCTCACGTCCATCAGCTCGACGTCCTTTTTCACGTCTTTGGACCGACAATTCATGTTCAAGGTCGGACTTCACTTCCCCCAGAATGCGCTGAAGTGAAGATGGGGTGAGGTTGGTATCCATCTCTTCAAGCTCTTGGCAACGATCAAGGACCCAATTCAGACCCTCAATGCGTCCGGCATAGTGCTCCTGCTCAGCAGTATCGATCCGTGCCATGGCAGTG
>JAEURV010000310.1 GCA_016788465.1 Nitrospira sp.
TCTCTCACGTGGCAGGTTCGCAGGTGGGAATGGCATACACAACCCCTTGGAATCCACCCATGCGTCATGCTGGACACAGAAGCCGGGCGCTCCGCTAGAGTCAGGCGCTCAGAAAGGCCGGTGATGGAACACTATTTCGCCATCTCGTACGCTGCCCGCAGATCGCTGGCTGGCGGATTCGTATTACTCACCGTCGTGAGTACGGCATAGATCAGCACAGCTGTTGCGACAACAATCCCACTAACATACAACCAGACCTTATCCATGACATCCTCCTGTGGTTAAAAAGGTTGTCCAGGGCATTGGCCCTCATCATATGGTTGAGGAGGCTCGTGCAAACTTCTCGAGCGGAAATCACCGGCACTCGTCGGGGAATATCTACGCTAGGCCGGCGCTCATCCGTCGAGTAAGCTGCCTGCCTGATCGGACAAAATTTTATTGCAGCGGCATTGGGGAGAAAATTGGGGCAAGACCCGAAGAGATTCTACTGGTGGCAAAAATCTACACAGGATTCCATTCGTCGCAAGTCCCTCCTCAAGAAATATCGAAGAACATATTTCAGCTTATCTACGCTCATTCCAACAACACTCATGCTCCATCCCCTGCAAGCTGGTTGACTTCTCTGTAAGGAGCAGACATACCTCTCCACATGCCAGCCAAACGCCCCACGACACAGAAGCCACGCCTTCCCTCCGCGCCACATTCGATCCAGAAAGGGATGTCTCTGGCGGATCTGCTCGATCGGGAAGCCATCGACTGTCTCGCACACAATATCAGTCTCGTGCATCCTGACTTTGACGGGAAGATCTTCCAACGCACGGCGCTGAATGGCTTGAAGCCGCTCAGCATTCTCCAACGAGGGCACCATCTCGCGCGAGCGCTCCGCGAGCATCTGCCGGAACGCTATGAAGATGCCGTTCACATTCTGATCCGATCGCTGACTCCACCGCAGACAGTCACAGAAGATCTTGGACTCGTTGTGTTCTTCTACCTCCCGCATGTGAGCTTTGTCGCTACTTATGGCCTGGATCCAGAGCACAATGGTGGGCATGATCCGTTTGAAATCTCGATGTTAGCCCAGTATGAACTGACCAGGCGCTTCAGCGCCGAATTTTCCATTCGCCCATTTCTTATCAAATGGCCGGAACGCACCTTGGCGCAACTGGAGCAGTGGACCGAGGACCCAGATCCCCATGTGCGACGGCTCTGTTCGGAAGGGACGCGCCCGCGTTTGCCTTGGGCCATACGAATCCCTGCCTTTATGAAAGACCCTCGTCCTGTCCTACCTATTCTGGAGGCACTCAAAGACGATTCAGATCTCTATGTCCGACGGAGTGTGGCCAATCATGTCGGCGATATTGCCAAGGACCATCCCCGTCTCGCCTTTGAGCTATGCGAACGATGGCTAGAGGGCGCCACGAAGGAAAGAAAGTGGCTGCTG
>JAEURV010000351.1 GCA_016788465.1 Nitrospira sp.
AATGCCGCCACGATGAATGATCGATTTCTCAAAGCCTGTCGCCGCGAGCCGGTCGACTGTACTCCGGTGTGGTTCATGCGTCAGGCGGGGCGGTATATGGCAGAGTATCGGGCTCTGCGTGCGAAACATTCGATTCTGGAGATGTGCAAAACACCAGAGTTGGCGGCGCAGGTTACTCTTCAGCCGATTGACCGGTTCCCGTTGGATGCAGCCATCATCTTCGCTGATATCTTACTTCCCTTGGAACCGATGGGGCTCAATCTCGAGTTCGCGGCAGGAGAGGGGCCGGTCATCCACAATCCGGTGCGCGACCGAGCGGCGGTGGATCATCTAAAAGTCATCGAGGGCGACGAGCTGGACTATGTCGCGGAGGCTATCAGGCAAACGCGGCGTGCCCTTGACGGGCGGGTGCCGTTGATCGGATTTGCCGGTGCACCGTTCACGTTGGCCAGTTATGCCATCGAAGGCGGAGGCTCACGCAACTACCTGAATACCAAACAGATGATGTATAGCGATCCTACGGCCTGGCATCGGCTGATGGATAAATTCGCCCGTGTGCTCACTGGGTATCTCCGTCGACAGATCAAGGCGGGGGCTCAGGCGATCCAGCTGTTCGACAGTTGGGTCGGGTGTCTCTCTGCAGGCGACTATGCAGAATATGTGATGCCGCATGTCCAGCGAATTTTCGATGGGCTCAAGCATGAAGGGGTACCGATGATTCATTTCGGTACTGGGACGACGGCAATCTTGCATCAGATGCGTGAGGCAGGAGGCGATGTCATCGGAATAGATTGGCGGGTTCATCTGGATGAAGCCTGGGCTATGGTTGGACATGATCGGGCCGTACAGGGCAATCTTGATCCACTTGCTCTTTTTGCGCCGCTCCACGAAATTGAACGCCGTGTCGAAGATATTTTGCGTCGAGCTGGTGGACGGCTCGGCCATATCTTCAATCTTGGGCACGGTATCTTGCCGACGACACCGGTCGATCATGTAGCCGCCACCATCGACATGGTCCATAAGCTGAGCCAACGGTAGGAACCTGGAAGTTGTGGGTAATACGTTTCTGATTTCGAGTTTCGTGTTCTCTCATATTTCCCATACATCTGCTCTCGCAACCCGCAACATGAAACCCGAAACTCTTGCACTTGGGTGGCGAGAGTAGGAACGACAAGGCTGATGAACAACACAGAGCGACATACCGCTGTTCTTTTGATGGCTATGGGTGGGCCTGACTGTCTCGAAAACGTGGAGCCGTTTTTGCTCGATGTGCGTGGAGGGCGACCGACGCCTCCCGAGTTGGTCGAAGAAATTCGTGAACGGTACCGTGCCACCGGTGGAAAGTCACCGGCCGTCGGGATCACACAAGAGGTGGCGAAGAAACTGGAACGACAGCTGAATGGAACTGGTGACGGCCGATATCGTGTGTATGTCGGGTTGCGGCATTGGCATCCTTTTATTAAGGACACCTATGCGGAGTTGCTGAAGGAATCGCCGGATCAGATCATCGGAGTCTGTATGGCTCCGCAACAATCGTCGCTCAGCACAGGGGCCTACCGTAAAAAGGTCGAGGAAGCCAGGGCTGGTCTAGCAGACCAGACTCCCGTGACCTATGTCGGTAGTTGGAATAGGCATCCGCGACTGATTGCTGCAACAGTGGAAAACATTCGGCTTGGGCTTCAGAAGTTTTCCGCCGACGTGCGTGCTACGGTGCCGGTCTTGTTTACTGCCCATAGCTTACCGGAACGGATCGTGGCGATGAAGGATCCGTATCCGGATGAAGTGAAGGGAACGGTTGAAGCGGTCACGCAAGCCTTAGGCAACCAACCGACCTATTTCGCCTATCAAAGTCAGGGACGCTCCAATGAGCCATGGCTTGGACCGACGGTTGAAGCCATGTTGGATCGTGTGAAGCAAGAAGGGCATCGGCATGTGCTGGTAGCGCCCATTGGGTTTATTTGCGACCACGTCGAAACGCTCTTTGATATCGATATTGAACTCAAACAGCTGGCGGTCAGCAAAGGACTGCAGCTGGAGCGTATGCCGATGTTGAATGACTCTTCCGCGATGCTCGAGACGTTACGCGACGTCTTGACGGCGCACGAATCCTCGCTCTCCACTCCGTCGTGACCCGAGCACGTACAGTCGTCATCGTCGGTGGCGGTATTTCCGGGCTCGCCACGGCCTTTTCGTTACAGGAAAAATCCCTACAAGCCGGCATTCCTCTTCGTTGCACGGTGCTGGAATCCGATCCATCCTGGGGAGGAAAGATTGTCACGCATCGGGTCGGCGATATCGTCACTGAAGCCGGACCTGATTCGTTCCTCTCTCAAAAGCAGGCCGGCCTGGATCTCTGTACGACGCTGGGACTTGCCGATCAGCTGATCAATACCAACGAAACAGGCAAGAAGGCCTCTGTCCTCTCCAAAGGGCGATTGCACGATCTACCGGAAGGACTGCTCTCATTTACCCCCAAACAGCTGGGCCCCTTCTTCCAGAGCGGTCTGCTGAGCTGGATAGGACTGGCTCGCATGGGGCTGGAGTACGTTGTTCCGCCGGGTCCTTCAAGAGGCGATGAATCGTTGGCTGACTTTCTTCGGCGTCGGTTTGGGGCACAAGCGTTTGAGCGGGTGCTGGAGCCGCTGATGGCCGGCATCTATGCAGGAGATGCCGAACAGATGAGCCTCCGGGCGACCTTCCCGCGATTCTTTGAACTCGAGCAACAGCATGGCGGGATCATCCGCGGCATGATGGCCGCCAAGCAATCCGCTGCCGCTAATTCAGCTGGTCGGCCAAGACGCACCATGTTTGTCAGTCTCAAGAATGGCCTCGGCGATTTGGTGACAGCTTTGACGAGTCGGTTGGAACAGCAGGGGGTGGAGCTCCGAGGGGGGGCTCGAGTCGAAGCGCTCAGGGTACGGTCACATGAGCTGGGCCGTTGGATGTATGACCTCATTTTGCAGAATGGCTCTGCCCTTTCTGCAGAAAGCGTGGTCCTAGCGACGCCGGCCTATGTGTCGGCAGAACTAATGCGTCCATTGACGCCGATCGCCGGAGGATTACTCGATCTAATTCCGTATGCGTCGACCGCCACGATCGCAATGGCTTTCCCAAGGAGCCAGGCGACTGCCATCGAAGGATTCGGTTTTATCGTGCCGAGGCGAGAGCAGCGGCACTTGATTGCTGCCACCTGGACCTCGCTCAAGTGGCCACATCGCGCTCCAGCCGATCAGCTCTTGGTACGTTGTTACGTTGGTGGGGTCGGGCGTGATGAGATTTTAAAGCTCGATGATGATGTGCTGACAGCAACAGTGAGGGACGAACTCGCCGCATTGTGCGGGATACATGTACAACCGACTTATACCGAAGTGAATCGCTGGTGGAAGGCCATGCCGCAGTACACCCTCGGCCATCTGGACCGATTGACACAGCTAGATGTAGCCCTGAGCCGCTATCCCGGACTGGTCCTGACCGGGGCTGCGTATCGCGGCGTCGGCATTCCTGACTGTATTCGTGATGGAGCTGAGGCGGCCGAACGGGTGCTTCAGGACCTCCTTGGCAAGGGCCATCACGAGCGTGAGGTGAGTACGACTCGCTACTAAGTGCCGGCTACGTATACCTCCACCTACGTGTCAGTGGGAATTCTGTTGGGCCGTCGGCCTCCTGTCGACTTGCCAGTACCTGATAAATATTCATCCAGCCCTGTCGAAATCCTAGGGATACGCCGGCCAGATAGACTCGCCAAATGCGAAGTGTCTTTTCGCCGACCAATCGTCGCGCAGAATCGAGTTGTGTCTCCAGCCGACGTGACCAGAGGGCGAGCGTGCGCGCATAGTGCGGGCGTAGGCTTTCGACGTCGTAGATCTCAAAGTTCTGCGCAGCCATCTCCCGGATGACCATATGGAGGTGTAACAGCTCGTTATTCGGGAAGACATACTTGTCGATGAACTCATTCACACCTGATCCTACAGGGCGCCCCTCGATGTCAGACGATGTGAAGCCGTGGTTGAGAGAGAGCCCGCGATCGCGTAGTAGGCGGCGTACAGCACCGAAATAGATTGGAAAATTATTGAGCCCGACATGCTCGAACATGCCGACACTTGCTACCTTGTCGAACGAAGCCTCACCGAAACGAGATACCGCATCGCGATAATCCAGGAGGAGGACGTGGATGCACTTTTCAAGGCCTGCCTGTCTGATCCGCTCCTTCGCGAGTGCGAATTGATTGTCCGACAACGTGATGCCGGTTGCCTGCACGCCATATCGCTGTGCAGCATGCAGAATGAGCCCACCCCAGCCGCAACCGATATCGAGGAAACGGTCTCCTGTTCGGAGGCGCAGCTTCCGGCAGATGTGATCGAGTTTGGCCAGTTGTGCCTCGTCGATCGATTCTTTGCCGGTCTCGAAATAGGCGCAGGAGTATACCATACGTTTATCAAGCCAGAGCCTGTAGAACTCATTACCCACATCATAGTGGCGCTTGATGTCTGAACGGTCCTGCTCAGGTGCATGGGTTGAAGAGACTGGGCCGATTCGAAACTTGATCGGTGATCCACAAACCTCGGCCATTCGCTCAGCACTGGCGATGACGGTCAAAATATCGCCGTCGATATCAATACGCCCATCGATGAACGCTTCACCGAGCAATCCCAGTGTTGGATGAGTCAGCATCGGCAAGAGGTTGGGGTCACGGATCGCCATCACGGCACGTGGTTCTTGCCCGAAATTGAGTTGCGAACCATCCGGGAGAACGAGATTCAACGGTTGCCCTCCATTGGCGCGAACTTTTTCTGCCAGTCGATGGATTTCATGAGTCACTGCCTTGTTCACGATGTTTCTCGCTGCCTGTGAGAACAAGCTGGTTTGAGGCATAGCAACCTCCTGTGAGTGAGAAGTCAGAACGGGGTTCGGTGGCTAGACTAATTGCTCTGTGATGTCAGGCACACAGCGGTATTGAATCGGTTCGGAGCGAAAACCGTGCCTGCACGATTCACAGATTATTCAATACGATAGGAGAATCAATGAGAGAAACGCCTAGAAGGTCTGAGGGAAAATGCTGCACCCTGGATGAACAGTTGAGGAATAGTGCATCAGTGAATTTAGATCTATGGCAGGATGATCGCTTGCTCGGGGTAGCCGAATTCCTTGAGGGTGGCTTCCAACGAATCGACCATTGGCGGCGGACCGCAGAGAAAGACGCATGCATCAGGGCCTGGTGAGGGCAGATGTTGG
>JAEURV010000051.1 GCA_016788465.1 Nitrospira sp.
GCTCCGACAAATCCTGTTGCGCCTGTGACGAGGGCTTTCATGACGAAGATGTGAAGCGTGAAACGTGAAGCGTGAAGCGCGTGAAATGAGGGGGCCGGCTCGTCTGTGCGTTTGTGGGTTTCACGAGATATGCTTCACGAACGACGTCAATTCTTACGGTTTGTGATGTATCGCGCGATCTCACGCAAGGGGTCGGCAGAGGGACCGAATGACGAGAGGCGGTTGATGGCGCGGGTGACACAGTCGTCGGCCAGCTTCTTGGCTCCCTCGACGCCGTAGAATGTGGGATAGGTTTTCTTCCCACGTTCCGCATCGGTGTTGGGATTCTTTCCCAGTTCCTCACGTGTACCGGTGACGTTCAGCACGTCATCGGCGATTTGAAATGCCAGGCCGATGTCTTCGGCATAGCCGGTCATGTCGTCCAGCTGGCGGTCGCTGGCTCCGGCGGCAATGGCGCCCATGCGAACGGCGGCACGCATGAGCATACCGGTCTTATGTTTGTGAATGTTCTGAAGGGTCGGAAGGTCGATATCTTTATTCTCAGCCTGGATGTCGAACACCTGGCCGCCCACCATGCCCACATTGCCGGACCCAAAGGCCAATTCCTGAATGATGCGGACTTGCCGTACCGGATCGCAGCCCTTCATGAGATCAGGACGGCTGACGAGATCGAATGCCATGGTGAGTAAGGCATCGCCGGCCAAAATCGCCATGGCTTCACCGTAGACTTTATGGTTCGTTGGTTTCCCACGGCGAAAATCGTCGTTGTCCATTGCGGGCAGATCGTCATGAATGAGTGAGTAGGTGTGGATCAGTTCTAGGGAGCAGGCGACTGCCATTAATCCAGGAGGCGTCTGTCCCAGAGCCTCCGCTGCTGCAATCGCTAAAATAGGCCTCACCCGTTTTCCACCTGCCAGTAGGCTATAACGCAGACTCTCATGTAGCGTCGTCGGGGGAGTCACGGAAGGAGGCGCAACAAGATCAAGAAATTGATCCACATCGAGTCGTTTCCGTTC
>JAEURV010000124.1 GCA_016788465.1 Nitrospira sp.
CCGAATCTGTTTCTGGTATGGGCTCGCCAATTCCGTAATATCCAGTGCGTTCCAAGCCGTTCTTTCCGCGTGATTTTCAGTTGACCTGAGTCTTACTGGAGGCATACTCTTTGGAGCATCTTTACTCGTGATGCGTCATTCAACATGCGAACGTTCTTATTCCTCTGCTCGGCACTTTCCCTTCTGATCTCTGCGCATAAGTTTTCACTGACCGATCCGAGTGGCCAGTACAAGGGCGCATTATTCTTCCTCCTGCTTGGCATCCAGATGCTGATCACCGGGGCCCTCATCGGTGACCACCAAGACGAGCGGGATCTCAAGGCGCAGAAGGCGGTTGATCAGGAGGACCGCAAAGAGGCAGGGCTTAGTGGTGTGAATACGTCGGTGAAAGAAGGGGAGAAATCGTGAGGGAGTACGGTAGATTTCTCAAGAGGTTTGTTGATCCCAAGACATTAGGAACTGGCTCAAGAACAGCCCAATGTGAGTCGTAAGACAGGGCAACATACTCGCTGCATCGCATGCCTGGGCATTATCTTCTGCCCCGCCTCAGGGGCCCTTTCCAGCGGAGTTCTTTCCCGGTCTCGAGTCGCCACTCTGGTTCCTTGGTTGGCGCTTGAATTTTCCCGATGTCGGGTGCGGAGTCCCATCGGTGGTCTATGCCCCGTCTTCTACCAGCTGCATAAGACTGTAACCTAGAGCCGTTGTTGGATCGCAACTGATGCCAAATCAATTGGTTAGGGCAGATACTTGGTGTACGCCTGTTGGGATTGACAGGTAAAGCAAAGGCTGCTTCTGCAGGATTATACAGACTGTCTAGCCATTGTTATGGATCTTGAATCCCAGATCGCTAAGTCCGCCGAGTGGATGGCTGGCGCCATGCCTCTCCTCAATGGCATTCGTTTCGAGACAACCAATCGAAGACGAGTTGCTGTCGCTCTACTTCATTTGAGCGTGGAGCATCAGACTGGAATTCATGTACTTGTGGATAACGGGGTTATCGGCTCGGCATTTGCGCTTATTCGCCCGCAGTTCGAAACTTTCGTCTGTGGTGCTTGGTACCATCGGTGCGCGTCGGACAAGGAAGTGTCGGTTTTCATACAGGGCGCAGAGCCACCACCAATCTCTCAACTGATTTCAGCGCTTGAGAATTTAGAAGCGTTTGATGGGAAATTGCTGAGTAGCGTCAAGGATTCAGCTTGGAGAAATCTTTGTGACTTTACGCATGGCGGTACAACACAGGTCAAGGCGCGCGTTACAGCTGACGAAATAGCCAGCAATTACAAGCATGAGCACATCGGCGGGATTCTTCAGTCGTCTACTGCGTTGTCCCTCTTGGCTTCAGTGGAAATAGCATCAGTCATTGAGGTCTCGGGATTGGCAGTCAAGCTCAAGACGTTGCATGCACGGCTGTATGAGTAGATCCATAACAAGCGACTGCTCAAGAGTTGCTATCTTTCGCAGTATTTGAGGCGTGGCGTTAGGCTTCAGAAGGAGTCTGTAGATGGTTTCAAGACCTGTTGTCGTCGACTATCGAGCAACGCCTTAGCTGACAAAGGCGGGGTTGATCCTCTTGTTAGCCCTACAAGGTTGCATGTTGGGCGCTGATGGGGTGTTCTTAAAAAGTCGAGAGTGTCTAGAAATCTTACGTCTCTCTCAATGCACGATAGCTGGCGTTTTCATTTGACGATCAAGAGTAGCTGCTTGAATTGTAACGGCTTGTCAGGATTTTGCGTGTGGGGAGTGGGCTCTTCTGAGCACTCAAGCTCGCTGAGAGGAGTAAGGGCTTGCATTCAAGGTCTTGCCACGGGCCGTCTTGTTGGGATCAATTCGGCTCAATGGAGCAAGGCTCATGTGATGGACAAAGGTAGGGAAGGGCGCATCAATGATGAGCAGGACGGGCAGGTCTAGCTGAGGAGCCAATTCCAGAATGTGGTGAGCCAGGTGAGAATGATACTGATCCATGA